>JAIDMU010000063.1 GCA_029050415.1 Malacoplasma sp. | reverse complement strand
TGTGTTTTTTATTTTTTTTGGAAAATTTTTTTTATCCTTAAATTAAACAAAAAAACCTGCTGTGTTTTTTTTTTTTTTTTTTTTTTGAAAAACAAAAATTATTGTTATAAATTTTTTAGTATTAAAAATATTTTTGGAAATTATATATATGAGTGAAATTATTCAAAAAGAAAATTTATGAAAAGAAATCATAATTTCTTTTAGAAAACTATTAAGAAACTATAAGAAAAATGAATATAAGTTTATTAAAAAATGAAAGATGAGCCCTACAAAATTTGAAATATTAAGATTTTTGTATTATCGTGGTGAATCATTGATAAGAACAATAATTGAAGAATTAGTAACAACTTATGGAAATACTAACTATGTTCTAGATAAATTAGAAAAACAAAATTTGATTTATCAAAAAAAAGATAGTAAAGATAAAAGATCTTTTTTAATAGGTTTAACATTTGAAGGGAATATGATGATGGAAAAAGTATTAGTTGAATATGTGAGTTATTTAGAAAATACAATTTCAAAGTTAAGAAAAAGTGAAAAGATTGCTTTGATTAAAATTCTTAAAAAATTAGATTTTTAATATTTTATAAGTTTTAGTTTAAAAATAGGTGTTTTAACATATTAATTGTTAAATTTAAAAAATACTAAACAAGTTAATTTTAAGTTCTATTAATTTAGAAAATATAAATCTGATAACTAGTTATTATTTTTTTCTTGTAGTTTGAGACAGTAACTAAAAAAAATAAAAATATTTGACTTTTTTAAAAATAGTGTATAATTAAATAGTAAGATTCTTTTCGAAATATGGTGAAACTCCATTCTAGTATTACATATCTAAACAGTCTTTAATTAGACAAAAATAGTTATGTAGCTATCAGTAAAAGTCTATGACAAGAAAAGATTTAAAAAGTTACATTAGTTTAATCGTTAGCTTAAACTCTATATATCTTTTTGCTACTCTCTAGAAGATTGCTAGAGATTTTTTTATCCCCCTAAATGCAAAAGATTATTTTATTTAATATTAAAAATGAATTAATTTTGATTAAAATTTTAAAAATATTTTATTTTATTATGTTTTATGAGTTTGCTTAAAATTTCTAATCTTAATTATTCGATTGGTGAAAAAACCTTATACAATGACTGTTCTTTTGTTTTAAATCATAAAGAACATTTAGGAATTGTTGGAAAAAATGGAGTTGGTAAATCAACTTTAATAAAAATTATAACTAATCAAGTTTCTCCAGATACTGCTGAAATTGAAATTGATCAAAGTATAAAAATAGGTTATTTAGATCAATATGCACAAATTAATCAAGATTTAACTATTTTACAGTATTTACAGACTGCTTTTTTATATTTGTATGATACAGAAAAAAAGATGATAGAAGCTTATGAAAAAAGTGCTGAAGATGATCAATATTTTGAAAAAGCTGTAGCTTTTCAAAATATTTTAGAATCTAACAATTTTTATAATTTAGAAATTATTATTGAAAAAATTGCTAATGGTCTTGGGATATCAGCGTTGGGATTAAATAAAAAAATAAGTAATCTAAGTGGTGGTCAAAGAGCAAAAGTTATTTTGGCAAAACTTTTGTTAGAAAAACCCGATTTACTTTTGTTGGATGAACCAACAAATTTTTTAGATAAAGAACATGTTGATTGATTAACTCAATATTTACAAGAGTTTGAAAAAACTTTCATTTTAATATCTCATAATATAGAATTTTTAAATAAAGTTACAACACATATTGTTGAAATTAATAATAATAAATTTTTAAAATTTAATGGTAATTATAAATCTTATTTAAAACAAAAAGATTTAATGGTTGATGATTACGTTAAAAGATATGAAAAACAGCAAAAACAAATTGAAAAAACTGAAGATTTCATCAGAAGAAATATAGCTGGATCTAATAGTAAAAATGCTAGAGGAAGGAGAAAACAATTAGAAAGGATGGAAAAACTTCCACCTCCTAATAAAGAAAGACCAAAACCAGTATTTAGTTTTAAACAAATCCACTGTTCAATTCAACAGAAACTTTTTATTAATAACTTATCTATTGGTTATAATGATTTACCATTGATTGAAAATATTAATTTAACTATAAGTGGTGGTGAAAAAGTTGTTATTAAAGGCTTTAATGGAATTGGCAAAACTACTTTAATAAAAACCCTTTTAAAAATTATTCAACCAATTAAAGGGTCTTTTGAATTTAGTGAAACTATTAAACCAATTTATTACCAGCAAGATATAGTTTGGGAAAATACATTTGTTACACCACTAGATATTATCAAGCAAAATTATCCTAACTTAAATGAAAAAGAATCTAGGTGTTTATTAGCTAAATATGGATTATCTCAAAAAGATGTAATGCAACAAATAATTACATTAAGCGGGGGTGAACAAGCAAAAGTTAAGTTTTGTTTGCTAACTAACAAACCAACTAATTTTTTAATATTAGATGAACCTACTAATCATTTAGATGTACAAGCAAAAGATTCTTTAAAAGAGACTTTAAAAGATTTTGAAGGAACTATTTTGCTTGTTTGTCATGAAGAAAGTTTTTATAAAGATATTTTTACAAGAATTATAGATATATCT
>JAIDMU010000062.1 GCA_029050415.1 Malacoplasma sp. | reverse complement strand
ACATTATCCTCCTAGATTACAATTCCATTTTAGTACAATAAAAAATAATATCAATATTTTTTATTGATTTAATTTAATAGACTATTTCTTTAAATCATAGGTTTTAATTTCCCTTGATTTAAAACAATAACAAAATCAAATAACATATTTTTATTTTTTCTTTTTAATATTTTTAACAATATAATTAAATGTTGAAATCTTTTTTCAAAAAATTCTATTTTAAAATTATGGAGGTAAAAAATGAAAAGAATGAAGCTTTTAAGCAGTATTTCAAAGTATATAAAAATAGCTTGAAACTGCTGAGCTTGAGGAATAATTTTTATATTAATTGGATTACTAATATACTTTATATCACCACTTATAACTAAATCAGTTTTTAATGTTCCACCTGGAAATTTTCAAGAAATTCAAGATTTGCAAAATACAGAAATATTAGGATATAGTTTAGAGTATTTAAGTTATGCATTTTTAGTTCTTGGATCAATCCTTTGTGTAATTATTGGAGAACTATTTGCAGGATATGGTGCATTTGAAGCTGTTAAATTAAAAAATTATGACAAAAATAATACTTATTATGATTATTCTAATTTAGCCATTATGTCCTGTTTTTTGCTTCCATTTGTTTTTTTACACTATTTAAAATTACAAATAGGAAAAGAAATTAAATATATTAAAAGAGAACAAGAACAAGATGATTTAATGTTAAGTTTAATTTCTGAAGATGAATGACAATCAAGAGACAAAACAGGAAAAGTTGAATATTTAAACTACTTATTAGAAAATGGTGTAATTGATGAAGAAGAATTCAAATTTTTAGTAAAAGAAGAAAATTTAGTAAACATTAATAAAAAAGATTTAAGTAAAGAATTTATTGATTCAAATGATCTTGAATCAAATATATTTGATGAAGATGAAGAAGAAAATTCTCCTTATTATGAACTTGAAAGAGACCCATCATTAAGAAACAGTAGAGAAGATAACCAAATAAATAAAAATAATGATAGTGAAAACAATATATCAACAAATGAATATGAAAGATATATTAACGAATTAAGAGATAATTAAAAAAGTGATATTAAAATATCACTTTTTTAATTCTTTTAAATTTTGTTTTCAAGCAAAAAATTTATTCCAGCTTCTGTTAAAATTCTTCCGCTAACAGTTTTAGCAATTAAATTTTTTTTAATTAAAAATGGTTCAATTTTATCTAAAATTGTTTTTTCATCAACATTTAAAATTTGTGATAAAGTTTTTAATCCTAATTTAGTATTTTGATTAATGCACATTAAATAAGCTAAATCTATTTCATTAATACCTTTCTCTAAAACACCAATTTTTTTTAAAATTTCTTTTGGGCTTAATTCAGAATCTGTAGAATAAAAATCTAAAAATCTAGCTAAAATTCTTTTTGCAAGTCTTGGTATTCCTTTAGATCTTTGTGAAATTAATTCCAAAATTTCATTTTTTATTTTAATATTGCATTTTTTTATAGAAAATTTTAAAACATTAAAAATTTCTTTTTCACTATATTCTTTGATATTAATAAGAATTCCAAACCTTTCTTCAAAAGGAGTGGGAATGTTCCCTAATTTTGTAGTTGCACCAATTAAAGTAAATTTTGGAATACTAACACTTGTGAGTTTTTTATTAAATTCTTTCCCTATTTCTATGTTTATTAAAAAGTCTTCCATAGCTGAATAAAGTAATTCAAAACATTTAGGATTAATAGAATGAATTTCATCAATAAAAACTATGCTTTTTTCTTTTAATGAATAAATCAAATTTATAACATCTGTTTTTTCTTTGATTTCAGATCCTTGAATAATTTTTAAATCCTGCTTTAGCTCATTAGCAATAATTTTAGAAAGAGTTGTTTTACCAACTCCAGCAGGTCCATAAAACAAACAATGATCTAATGTATCATTTCTAACTTTTGCTCCTTCTATATAAATTTCAAGATTTTGTTTAATTGTTTTTTTTCCACAAAATTCTTTTAAACTTTGTGGTCTAATTTGTAACAGTTTCATTTAGAATAACCTTTATTGCTTTGCTAATCAAATCACTTAAATCATCTTCTGTCACTTCATTAATTTCATTCACTAAGCTATTCATTGCCTTTTCTATCTCGTTTTTTTTATATCCTAAAGCTTTTAAAGCTGAAATTAAATCAGGAATAGGATTATATTTATTTCCTTTTTCTTCATTTAATTTATCATTATTTTTGTTTGACTCATACTCAATTCAATTTTCTTTTTTTAATTTAAATGAAAGAGCTGAAATAATGGAAAGTGCGATTTTTTGATTAAATCCCTCTAAAACAGATAATGAATCAATATCTTCATTTTTAATTAGTTCTTTTAACATATCAATATTATTTTTTAAAATTAACAAACTAGTTTTTGGACCAACACCATTAATGGCTAGTAAAGTTTCAAAGAAAAATTTTTCTCTAATCGATTTAAAACCATAATATTCAAAAACAAAATTACTTTTATTGTTTTGATAAACTCTAGTATAAACAAAAACTTTAATATTGCTGTTTTCTTCAATGTTTGTTAAATCACTCATATAAACTTTATAACCTTTAAAATTATTTTCCAAAATTAAGTAGTTTGTGTTTTTATAAGATACTTTACCTACTATGTATTCAATCATTTTTTCTCCATAAATCTAAAATATGTTTTTAAAATTTTTGTAACTAAAATTTATTTTTTCTTAGTTACATTATAGATAGGTAAAAAAATCTAAAAATCTGCATAAAAAAAAGATTATTTTTGCAATAATCTTTTTTAATAATTGATATTTGTTAAACATTTATACTTAAATTCTAATTTATTTTATTGCTACGATTTTTTTGCTTCTTCTAAAAGTAAAAAATCTTTTTCTCTTTTGAGGTCTTCTAATCATTTCAAAACTAGAGACTGTAGCAATACTCATAATTTCTTTTTGAATGCTTTTATAAGTAAACTTATTAATTTCCATAATTAATAAAGGAATTAAAGCAAATGCTAAAGAAATTAAAACTAGTGGTCAACCTAGATTTACAAATTCACTTGGCATACCAAATACTAAAGCAACTGGAGGAACTAAGCTAACAAAAGCAATAATTAATATACTAATTAAAACAGCACCATAAACAATTCAGTTCTTTTTAACATTACATTTAAAAATTGATTCATTTGACATTAAACTTAAAGCATGAACTGAAACACCAATACCTAAAGCTATAAAAGCAGCTCCACTACCTGCATAAAATGAGTTTAAACCTTGACTTGTTAAAGATTCTTTTAATGCAGAACCTAGTCCAAATCAATTATTTTGACAATATTCAACTCCAATAGCAAAAGCTACAAGTCCTAAAATTCCAAACATAAATCCTTGTCACAATAGATTTCACCCCATTCTTCTAGCAAAAATACTTTCATATTTACTAAAAGGACGTCTGTTCATCAAGTCATCATTGGTACCTTGGATTCCTAATGCAATTGCTGGAAAACCATCAGTTACTAAATTTATCAATAATAGTTGTGAAGCTCCAAAAATATGCAAATCAAATTTGTCAGCACCTTCACTTAAAACATCATTATAAGCAAACTTAAAGATTATGATTCCTAAAAACATAATCATAATTTCAGCAATACTTGATAACAAAATGTTTTGAATTACTTTTTTAATAGTTTGATAAACCTTTCTACCATTAGAAACAGAAGCTACTATAGTTTTAAAGTTATCATCCATCAAAATCATGTCAGATGCTTCTTTAGCAACATCTGTACCAGTAATTCCCATTGCACAACCAATATCAGCTGCTTTTAATGCAGGTGCATCATTAACACCATCACCAGTCATAGCAACTACTTGATCATTTTCTTGTCATGCTTTAACTATTCTTAGTTTATCTTCAGGAGAAACCCTAGCATACACACTATAATCAGCAATGTGTTCAACTAAGTATTCATCTGAAAGTTCTTTTAATTCAACACCAGAAATTGCTTTATCACCATTTTTATAAATTCCAATTTCTTTAGCAATTGCAACTGCTGTATCTACATGGTCACCAGTAATCATAACTGGCTTAATTCCAGCAGCAATACATTTAGAAATTGCATCTTTTGTTTCTGGTCTTGGTGGGTCATACATAGCAACCAAACCTGCAAAGTTTAAATTATTTTCAATTGAGTTTTCATCAAACTTATTTTTATTATTTAGTTTCTTAGTACCTAAAGCAATAACACGATACCCTTTAGCAGCTCAGTTTTGAATAACTGGATAAACTTCTTCTCACTTGATATCTTTACATCTTGAAACCAAAACATCAGGTGCACCTTTTACAATAGCAACTGGTTTACCTTCAATAAAGTTTACAGTAGACATTAGTTTTCTAGTCGAATCAAACGGATTACAGTGTAATCTCATTCTTTCGATTAATAAAAGTTCTTTATCAATTCCTTGTTCTTTTCCATAAACAATAACAGATAGTTCTGTAGGATCACCAATTTCAACAACCCTACCATCTTCTTTTGTTTCTAAAAAACTATTTGTACACAATAAAAAGTTTTCAACCAACTGTTTAAAAGGTTTAGTTAATTTTTCATTTTTATATTTGTCTTTCCCATTTGGAACTCACAAATCTGTTACAGTCATTTTATTTAAAGTTAAAGTACCAGTTTTATCAGTACAAATAACAGAAGTACTTCCAAGTGTTTCAACTGATGAAACTCTTTTGATTAAACCATTATATTCAGTTGCCATCTTTTTTAAGCCCAGTGACAAGATAATAGTTGTAAAAGCTCCTAAACCTTCTGGAATTGCAGCAACTGCTAAAGAAATAGATGTAGTTAATGCAATTGTTCAAGTATCAGCAAAACTTGTATAACCTAAAATGAATATTTGAATTAAAAAAGTTAAAATGAATAGTACTGCTCCAGAATAACCAAAAACTCTTCCTAATTTATGCAATTTAAGTTGCATAGGTGTTAAGAAAGTTTTTTGACTGTCAATTAAATTAGCAATTCTACCTACTTGTGTTTTTAAACCAGTCCCAATAACTTTTGCTGTACCTGCACCATTAGTAACAATACAGCCTGAAAATATTTTATTAATTTGATCACCAATTGGTGCATTTTCATCAACTTTTGCATTAGCATTTTTCTTAATTGGCAAAGATTCACCTGTTAAAGCTGATTCAACACACTCTAAACCATTAGTTGTTAACAAAATCGCATCAGCACAAATTTTATCCCCAGCTTCAACTAGAATTAAATCCCCTGGAACAATATTTGCAGCTTCAATTTTTTTAACAACACCATCACGCATTACAGAAACTTGCGAGACGGACATCTTTTTTAATGAACTTACTGCTTCTTGAGATTTCAATTCTTGAATTCCACCCAAAATGCAGTACATGATAATAACAATAAAAATAATGACAGGTTCAATAAAAGAAATTAATAAATGATTATTATATTCTCAATTAGTTTTTACTCCACCAACAATAGCTACAGCAATTGAAGCGGCCATTGCAACAAAAAGTAAAAAAATCATTGTGTCTTTTAATTGCTTAGCAAAGATGATAAACTTGCTTTGTTTCTTTTTTTCAGCAAGCTTATTAGGTCCATATTTAATTAAAAGTTCTTCAGCTTCTTTAGTTGTTAGTCCAGTTTCTTTCTTTAAATGATCAGAAAGAACTTCAGTAGAAGTTGATAAAACTTCAGCATCTGGTAAATAATCTTGAATTTTTTCATCAGATACTTTATCAATTAAAATATCATCATTTATATTTTTTACATTCTTAATATTTACTTCAGTTTCAGTAATGTCATTAAC
>JAIDMU010000061.1 GCA_029050415.1 Malacoplasma sp. | reverse complement strand
CTGTATTTGAAACTGAAATAAAAAAAATTAATAATTTCAATAATAACAAACAAAGTTTTTTAAATGATTTATTTAATAATAAATTTTTAACTAAAGAACAAAAAATTGAAAAAATCACTGGTAAAATAACTGCACTAAATAATGAATTTAATAAAAAAATAAATTTATTATTTACTAGTGCTAATGCAGGTGGAACAAAAAAAGAAACTAAAGTTATTAAAGAAAGTTATAAGAACACAATTAACAATTCTTATTTAGATTTGCAAAATGAATTAATTAGTGAATTGGATAAAGAAACTGTAATTCAAACAACAACAAATGCTATAAAAAATAATTCAATTATTGAAAATGGAATTAATTATATTGATACTAGTAATTTAGAAGAGCTTAAAAAAGCTATAAGTGAAGTTGAAAGTAAAATTAATTTGCAAAAAGTTAAATATAGTTCTTCTGAATCATCTAAAGAATCGCTTGATTATTATTTATATTTGAATCATGTTGATAAAGTTTCTGTTGAAAATGAAATTAGTAAAAATTATTTTTCTATTTGTGAAGAGTTTATTAAAAAACTTGAGTTAAAAGAAGAAGTTTTACAAAAACTTGTAGACAACTTTATTGTATATGTTAATGATAATTGCAATCAAATGATTGTTAATGTCAGTGAAAAATTAGAAAAAGCACAGAAAAATATTGCAACTGATGATGATAGTTTATCTAATAATAATTTTTTTGCTCAAAAATCAATTGAATTTTTTGATAACTTAAAAGTTAGTTCAAATGAAGTTTTTAGATTATTAAATGAAAAATTTAAAAATATTTTAAAAGATACTTCTTTAGAATCATTAAAAACAAATGCAATAAGTTTTGAATATTTATCATCTTTGATTAAAGACACAATTAAAGAAATAAATACTAAAGTTTTTCATGTCACTGATTTATCAAACCGTGAATTATCTAAAATAGCTGAATTGAGTGAAAATGGTCTAACTGATTTGAAAAATGAAATTATTAATGAAGCAAATCAAATTTATTCTTATTTAGATAATTCTTATTTAGAGTTAGAAGAAATTTTAAAAGATGTTGAAAAAAATATCATAGATAATTTAAAGTTTAAATTAAATAAATTTGAACAAGTTAATACATATGTTAGCAATTATCAAGAAAATAATCAAAAAAATGATTTTGAAGGATTTGGAAGTTCTTCAAATTATGTTGGTGTCAGATTAGAACGTTTAGAAAGACAATATTCAAAAATTGTTAATTTATTAAATCCAATTGCTGAAAAACTTTCAGCTGCAACTAATGTTGAAAACTTAGAAAACATTGAATCAAGAATTAATAGTAAAATTGATCAATTAATTTCAAATATTGAAAGTAATAGAAATGATGACGAGTCTAAATATAGTGCTGCAGTTAATGAAATATTATTATCAAATGAAGTTCACAAACAAAATATTTTAAATTTAATTCAATCTATTGAAGAAGAAAAATTAAATATAATTTCTGAAGAATCTAAAAAAGCTGTTATTGAAAATGGACAAAAATTGTCTGAACTTGAACAATTAATAGATCTTCAAAATCAAGAAATTGAAGCTTTATTATCTGAAAAGAATACTTTCATTGAAGAAATTGAAGATATTTTAATTAATAAGAAACACAAATTGAATGATGAAAAAATAGAAAGTATTAAAAGTGCAATTCAAGAAGTTATTTATAATTTCAATGAAAGAATTGATGATTTTGAATACAACTTTGATAGAAAACTTAGCACAATTGATTTAAATTCATTAAATTTAGCTACGCAAAAAGAACAAAAAGAATTATTTGATGAAATAGAAAAAAAATTATCAAACAATTATGAAATTATTAAAGAAGAAGTTAAACAAGACTTATTTCAAGTATTAAACAGCATTAATGAATTAAATTCAAAAGTTTTAAACAATAAAAATGAATCATATGATGATAGATTCAATGAAATTAATAATCAGTTTGATCAATTTAGATTTCTATTAAAAGAAGTTACTGACAATGTAATTGATAAAAATAATAAACAATATGAAGAAGTTAATGCAATTATTGAAGGTTTAAATAGTAAATTTGCTAATTTAATTGAAGATTTAAAAGATGAAAATATTAAATCTGGTCAGATAATAATTAATAAAGTTTCTGAAAATACTGGAAAATTCAAAGAAGAATTTGATTCTAGCCTTGTAGAAATCTCTAATCAACTTTCAAATCTTGCAAGTGATATAGAAAATAAAAATAAAGAATTTGAAACAGCACATGTTGATGCTATTAATTATATTTTAGAAACTAACAGAAATAATCAAAGAGAAATTCTTGGATATATTAAAAATATTGAAGATAACAATGAAAAGTTTTTAAATGAAATTGAAGCAAAAAAATACAATATAGAGAATTCAAAATTAAAAAATTTAGAAGAATTGATAGAATTACAAAATAGTGAAATTGAATCTTTAATAAGTGAAAAAAATAGTTTTGTAATTGAGGTAGAAAAGTATATTTCTAGTAAAAAAGATCAATTAACAAATGAAAATATTTTGAAATTAGAAGATTCAATTCAAGATGTTGCAGGAGTTTTAAACGCTAAAATTGAAGATTTAGAAATTGAATTTGGCAGAAAGCTACAAGAACTTGATTTATCTTCATATTTTGATTATTTTGATAAAACACATAATGATTTCATTAATTCAGTTCAATTACAGCTTTCAAATAATTATGAAGTAATTAAGAATGAAATTAAAAATGATATTGAAACTGTTTTAGATTCTGTAAAAGATATTCCTTCAAGAATGGATTATTCTCATAAATTTGATGATAGATTTAATGAAATAGATTCTCAATTTGAACAATTTAGATTTATTTTAAAAAACACAACTGAAAGTATTTTAGATAAAGATTCTAAAACATACAAAGAAGTAAATGAAGTAATTAACACACTAAATAACAAATTTGAAAGTTTAATTTCTGATCTAAAAGATGAAAACATTAAAACTGTTGATTTATTAAATGAAAAAATTTCATCTTCTCAAGAAGAAGTTAATCGTAAAATTGATTCATCAGTTGATTTAATTGATGATAAATTTGGAATGTTCTTAAAAGAAATTAAAGAACAAAATAAATATTTTGAAACTACTCAATTTGATACAATCCAATCAATTATTGAAACAAACAAAGTAAATCAAAAAGAAATTTTAGGATACATTAGAAATTTAGAACAAGCTAATGCTGAATTTTTAAATGAAATTGAAGCTAGAAGAATTAGTAAAGAAAATTTAAAATTAAAAGAACTTGAAGAATTAATTAGTTTGCAAAATCAAGAGATTGAAGAATTACTTGATGAAAAAGAAGAATTCATAAATGAAGTTGAAACTTTTATGCTAAATAAGAAAAACAAATTAGATTCTGAAAATATTATTAGATTAGAAGATTCAATTAAAATTACAATGGCTAATTTTAGTGACAAAATAACTGACCTTGAAAGAAGTTTTGACAAAAAAATAGCTGATATTGATTTAAGTTCTGTGTCTTCATTAGTTAGCAGTGAGCAAGCAAATTTCTTTGATTCTATTCAAGATTCTTTAACTTATAACTATGAATTAGTAAGAAATGAATTTAAAGATAATTTAAATGAAGTTTTAAATACTATTACTGCATTAAATGAATCTAATGAAAGTAAATTAGGTCAAATTGATAATCAATTAGAAAATTTTAGATTCTTATTAAAAGATGTTACTGAAGGCTTCTTAAACAAGGAAGAAAAACATTATTTGCAAATTGATGATATTATTTCAAATTTAAATGATGAATTTAAAAAAGTAATTAAATCTATTGAAATACAAAATAAAAAAACAGGTAACTATATTTCAAAAAACATTAAGAACAATAATAGAAAATTATTGAAAAAAATTGATTCTAGTTTAACTGAAATGAATGAAAATTTTAATAATTTAGTTGATGATGTGAAAATGGTTTCAAAAATAATTGAAAATAATCATGTTGATACAATTGAAACAGTTTTAGAACTAAATCAAAATAGTAAAAAAGAAATTTTTGAATTTATTAATTTATTAGAAAATTCTAATCAAAATTTAGTTAATGAAGTTTTACAAATTCAAAATAAAAAGGATTCATTAAAATTACAAGAACTTGAAGAATTAATAGATATTCAAAATCAAGAACTTGAAGCTTTAATTGATGATAAAAATGATTTTATTAGTGAAATTGAAAGTTTTATAAAATCTAACAAATCAAGTCTAAATGAAACTAATGTTTTAAAATTGGAAGATTTAATTGAAAATTTAATAAAAGTTTTCAATAAAAAAATCAATGAATTAGAAGCAAGTTTTAATGATAAGTTTGTTCATTTAGATTTAAGTTCTTTAAATAATTCATTAAAAGATAATCAATCACAAACTATAAAAGAAATAAAAGAACAATTGATTTCAAATTATGAAATTATTAAAAATATTTTAAGATCTGAATTAGACAAAATTATTGATGATATTCAAAATCACAATATAGTTGAAGAACAAAATTTTGAAAAAATAAATGATAAATTTAATGAATTTAAAAAAGCTTTACAAAATTTATCATTAAATGCTGATAAATCATCTTTAGATACTGTTAATAATTTAGTTAATAGCTTAAATAATGAATTTGATGATTTGGTTGATGAATTAAAGATAAAAAATACAGATAATTCTAAAATATTAAATGCAAAAATTGATGATTTTAATTTTGATTTAAATGAAAAATTAAATGATAATTTAATGCTTTCAAATACAAAATTTGATTTATTCATTAATAAGATTGATGAAAAAATTAAATCACTTCAAGCAAATGAGCCAGTTAGTGAATTTAAAAAATGATGATCTGATTTTAAAAATAGTAATAATACTTTATTTAATCAAGGCGATGCAATAAACTTAGTTTTAGATTCAAATAAAATTAATCAAGTTAAAGTAAATGAATACATAAAAAAACTTGAAGAACAAAATAATTATTT
>JAIDMU010000060.1 GCA_029050415.1 Malacoplasma sp. | reverse complement strand
CTATATCATTGATTGAAAATACCTAAGTAAATTAAAAATTTATTTAGGTATTTTTTATTTTGTATTTAAAAAAATTAAATTTGCATTTTATGGATGTAGCAAAAAATAAATTTTTTATTTGAAATTCTAAATAAAAAATTTAAAATTATCTATCTTTATGATAGAATATTTTAGTGTTTTGATACACACGGATATGTTGTTAAAAAAAAGGAGAAATTAATGGCTACTATTGCACAACTTATTAGAAATGATCGTAAAGCTAAGTTTAAAAAGTCAAAGTCTCCTGCTTTAATGTACACTTATAATTCTTTAAAGAAAAAAAGAACTTATAATCCATCACCATATAAAAGAGGGGTTTGTACAAGAGTGGGGACAATGACACCAAAAAAACCTAATTCAGCATTACGTAAATATGCAAAAGTTAAATTAACTAATGGATATGAAGTATTAGCATACATACCAGGTGAAGGTCACAACCTACAAGAACACAGTGTTGTTTTAATTGAAGGTGGAAGAGTTAAAGACCTTCCTGGTGTTAGATATCACATTGTTAGAGGTACTTTAGATACTTCAGGTGTTGAAAAAAGAAGACAACAAAGATCAGGTTATGGTGCTAAAAAACCTAAAGAAAAGAAAGAATAGTTTAGGAGAATATAATGAGAAAAAATAGAGCAATAAAAAGAGAAGTATTACCAGATCCAGTATATAATTCTAGACTTGTTACAAAAGCAATTAATGCTATTATGCTAGAAGGTAAAAAAGGTTTGGCACAACAAATAGTTTATAAGGCTTTTGAGTTAATTAAAAAGAAAACAAATGAAGAAGGAATAGAAGTGTTTAAAAAAGCTCTTGAAAATATCATGCCTTCTTTAGAATTAAGAGTTAGAAGATTGGCTGGATCAAATTTCCAAGTTCCAACAGTTGTTAGCAAAGAAAGAAAACAAACACTTGGTTTAAGATGACTTATTCTTTCTGCAAGAAATAGAAATGAAAAATCTATGATTGAAAAATTAGCAGCTGAAATTATTGACGCATCAAAAGGAACTGGTGCAGCATTTAAGAAAAAAGAAGATACTCATAAAATGGCAGAAGCAAACAAAGCATTTGCTCATTTGAGATTTTAGTTTTTAGTGAGAGATTATGGCAAGAAAAATTGATATAAGTAAATTTAGAAATTTCGGGATTATGGCCCATATTGATGCTGGTAAAACTACTACATCTGAAAGAATTTTGTATCACTCAGGAAGAACTCACAAAATTGGTGAAGTTCATGATGGTGGTGCAACAATGGACTGAATGGAACAAGAAAAAGAAAGAGGGATTACTATTACTTCTGCTGCAACTTACGTTACTTGAAATGGGTGTGAATTAAACTTAATTGACACACCAGGTCACGTAGACTTTACTGTAGAAGTTGAAAGATCTTTGAGAGTTTTGGATGGTGCTGTTGCAGTTCTTGATGCACAAAATGGTGTAGAACCACAAACTGAAACTGTTTGAAGACAAGCTTCAAAATATTCTGTTCCAAGAATTGTTTATGTTAATAAAATGGATAAAACAGGTGCAGATTTTAAAATGTGTTTAGATTCATTAAAAGATCGTTTAGGGGCACATGTTGTAGCTATTCAATTACCAATTGGTTCTGAAGCAAATTTTAATGGAATTATTGATTTAATTAAAATGAAAGCTTATATGTATGATGGTAAACAAGAAGAAGATTTTAAAACTGTTGACATTCCAGCTGATATGAAAAAAGAGGCTGAAGAATATAGACATCATATGATTGAAGAAGTTGTTAACTTTGATGATGGAATTATGGAAAAATATTTGAATGGTAATGAATTAACTGAACAAGACATTAAAAAATGTATTAGACAAGGTGTATTAACTGCTGAGTTTTTTCCAGTAGTTTGTGGAACTTCTTTTAAAAACAAAGGTGTTAAAGCATTATTGGATGCTGTAGTAGATTATTTGCCATCACCAATTGATGTACCTCCAATCAAAGGTTTTAAAGATGATGGCACTGAAGTTATTATTAAAAATGATGACAATGGTCCATTTGCTGCTTTAGCTTTTAAAATAGCAACAGATCCATATGTTGGAAAATTAACATTTATCCGTGTATATTCTGGAACTTTAAAAAAAGGTTCTTATGTTTTAAATGCAACTAAAGATATTAAAGAAAGAGTGTCTAGATTAGTTAAAATGCACTCAAACAATAGAGAAGAAATTGATGAAATTTGTGCAGGGGATATTTGTGCTGTTATTGGATTAAAAGATACAGTAACAGGAAATACTTTATGTTCAGAAAATAATGAGATTCATTTAGAATCAATGAATTTTGCTGAACCAGTTATTTCTTTAGCAGTTGAACCAAAAACTAAAGCTGATCAAGAAAAAATGGCAATAGCTCTTTCAAAGTTATCAGAAGAAGATCCAACTTTTAGAACTTATACTGATGAAGAAACAAACCAAACAATTATTTCAGGTATGGGTGAATTACACTTAGAAATTATTGTTGATCGTTTAAAAAGAGAGTTTAAAGTAGAAGTAAATGTTGGTGCACCACAAGTTTCATATCGTGAAACTTTCACAAAAGAAGCAGATTCTGAAGGAAAATATATTAAACAATCTGGTGGTCGTGGACAATATGGACATGTATTTATCAAGTTTGAACCAAATAGTGAAAAAGGTTTTGAATTTGTAGATAAAATTGTTGGTGGAAAAATTCCTAAAGAATATATTAAACCAATTAAAGCAGGTTTAGAAGATGCAATGAAAGCTGGTCCATTGAGTGGATTTCCAATGATTGATATTAAAGCAACTTTATATGATGGTTCATATCATGATGTTGACTCATCTGAAATGGCTTATAAAATTGCAGCTTCTATGGCATTAAAAGATGCTGCTCAAAAAGCAGGATTAGTGTTACTTGAACCTATTATGGCAGTAGAAGTAACAGTTCCTGAACAATATTTTGGTGATGCAATGGGAGATATATCTTCTAGAAGAGGACAAATTGAAGGTCAAGAACAAAGAGCGAATACTCAAGTAATTAAAGCAAAAGTACCTTTAAAGGAAATGTTTGGGTATGCAACAGATTTAAGATCTTTCACTCAAGGTCGTGGAAATTATGTGATGCAATTTAGTCACTATGAAAAAGCACCAAAATCAATTATTGAAGAAGTTGTTTCTTCAAGATCAAAAAAATAATTTTTTACAAAAATAATAAAGAAAAATTTTACATAAACAAAGCAAAAAGATATTATTAAAAAAAATTATAAATATTATATAATTTTATATGTCTGTAGTGCTTACTATTAAGGAGAATTAAATATGGCAAAACAAAAGTTTGATAGATCAAAACCACACGTTAATATTGGAACAATTGGACATATTGACCATGGTAAAACAACTTTAACAGCAGCAATTTGTACTTACCTTGCAAAAAAAGGTGGTGCAACTGCTATGAAATATGATGAAATTGATAAAGCACCTGAAGAAAAAGCAAGAGGAATTACAATTAACACAGCACATGTTGAGTACCAAACAGATAAAAGACACTATGCACACGTAGATTGTCCTGGTCATGCTGACTATGTTAAAAATATGATTACTGGTGCTGCTCAAATGGATGGAGCAATTTTAGTTGTTGCTGCATCAGATGGGCCAATGCCTCAAACAAGAGAACACATCTTATTAGCTAGACAAGTTGGTGTTCCTAAAATGGTTGTATTCTTAAATAAATGTGATGTTGTTGATGATGCTGAAATGCAAGACCTTGTAGAAATGGAAGTAAGAGAATTATTATCTTCTTATGGTTTTGATGGTGACAACACTCCAGTTATTAGAGGATCAGCATTAAAAGCTTTAGAAGGTGATGCTAAATGAGAAGCTAAAATTGATGAATTAATGGCAGCAGTAGATGATTACATTCCAACTCCTGCTAGAGATACTGACAAACCATTCTTATTAGCTGTTGAAGATGTTATGACTATTACTGGAAGAGGTACTGTAGTTACTGGTAGAGTTGAAAGAGGAACTTTAAAGTTAAATGATGAAGTTGAAATCGTTGGTCTTCGTGATACTAAAAAAGCAGTAGTTACTGGTATGGAAATGTTTAGAAAAACATTGGATGAAGTTAAAGCTGGTGATAATGCTGGTATTTTATTAAGAGGTATTGACAGAAATCAAGTTGAACGTGGACAAGTATTAGCAAAACCTGGTTCTATTAAACCTCACAAAGAGTTTGAAGCTGAAATTTATGCTCTTAAAAAAGAAGAAGGTGGAAGACACACTCCTGTATTAAACGGGTATAGACCACAATTCTATTTTAGAACAACTGATGTTACTGGTGAAATTACACTTGATAAAGGTGTTGAAATGATTAATCCTGGTGACAACACAAAGATTACTGTAAAACTAATTGCTCCAATTGCAGTAGAAGAAGGAAGTAAATTCTCTATTCGTGAAGGTGGAAGAACAGTTGGTGCTGGTACAGTTACTAAAGTTATCAAGTAGTTGTTCATTAAGTTTTAAATATATAAAAGCTATGAGAATAATCTCATAGCTTTTAATTTTCAAACAAAATTTTATTATATATCAATTTGAAAGTAAAAGCTAAATTATTTATAATTAATATAGTATATTGTTTATTTTATATATTTTTATTATTATTTATTTTTCATTATTTTTTAGTTTAGGTTTTATTTATGTATAGAAATAGAAAAAAAATTATTGCTGTTAGTATAGCTTCAGTTGTTGCTTTAGGGTGTTTTGGAACAATTGCATGAGGTATTGTTTATGCTTCTCATCAAAAACCTGAAGATAGTTTTGTAAACTCTGAATTAAGTGGTTCTACATCATATTTAGGTAATGGTGGAGTTTTTCAATATGGTAAAATGTCTTTCAATGATTGATTAATTTATAATGCTCCTAGATATATTGAATCTAAAACTGAAAACAATGTTTCAACTTATACCTTTTATCAAACTGGTACTAATACAGCTACAAAAAATGGTGAAATTGCTACATTAACAAGAACTGTTAATGGAGAAAATGCAAGTTATATTTTGTCTACAGCTGAAAACAGTAAAACACTTGTGTTATCAGAATATAAAAAACAAAGTAATTTAATTTCTTTTACTAATAATTTTGATAGTTGAAATAAAAATGATGATAAATCTTATGATTTAAATTTATCAAATTCTGTTTATTCAAATAAAAATAATAATGCAACATTAGAGTATTCAGCTACTACTACTGAAAATAACAAAGTTTATACTTATAAAATAACATCAAATACTAATACTTTACTTTGACAAAAACAAACAACAATTACTAACAGTGGTTCTATAACAGTAAATTATTCTTCTAGCAGTCTTACTGACACACCATTAACAGTTACTTATACCAAATCAGATGGTGGTTATAGTGTTAGTTATTCTTCAACTTCAGGTCAACTTCAAAATCAAGAAGCAGTACTTAGATTTTTAATGTCTAGTTCACAAGGTGAAAATAATGAAATTGTTTGAGATTTTGAGCACTCAAAACTAACTAGTAGAGATTATTCTTTATATATTCCAGACATATTTTAAGTTTTTTAAACACCTGTATAATTATTAACTAATTGCAGGTGTTTATTTATTAGTTTTTAAAAAGATAAAAATATTTTTATCTTTTTTTATTTTTGATAATTTAAAATATAAAATATCATTTTTCAAGGAATTTTATGAAAGAAAACACAAAAAAAATTTTTGATGCAATTTTAGATCGTAAATTTTCAAAAAATATGAGTGCTGGGTATGATCCATTAGAAGTGGATATTTTTTTAGATGGTATTAGAAACTTTTTGATTAAACTAGATAAAAATCAAAGATTTTTAGAAGAAGTAATTAATCAAAAAATGACAGAAATAACTGAATTAAAAGAAATTATTAGTCAAAAAAATAGTATTATTAAGTCTCTTAATGCTGATATTGAAAGTTTAAAGCAAGATGGTTATCAAAGCCAAAAGTTAATGAATGATCTTGGGAAATTACAAGTAGCTGTTAATGAATTACAAAACAACAAAAATAAAAAATAATTATGCTATTGGTATTGATGTTACAAGTATTTTAAAATTTCAAAATAAAAATGAAAAATTTGCTAAACGAATTTTAACTAAAAATGAATATTTAAATTATTTAAAAATTGATGATTATTTGAAATCTAAATTTTTAGCTGTAAGATGAGCATTAAAAGAAGCAACATATAAAGCAGTGAGTCGTTTTCATAATATTTTTTTTACAAATATAGAATTTATAAAAATTAATAATAGTTACAAATGTATTACTTTTAATAAAGTAGAAGTTAGTGTTTCTTACAATGAAAATCTAGTATATGCTATAGCTATTTTTATTGAGTAATTTTTTTGCAAGAAAATTGAAAGATTTTTGCAATAAATTAGAATGATTTTTAGAATGCATAAAAAATTTTTAAAATGTAAGATTTTTATGTACTAAGTCAATTAGTACAAAATTATAAAAAAATATTATAGAAAGTGAGGTTAAATTGAATTTAATAGCAATGATTGGTACTGTTGAAAAAATTAAAAGAAATGAAAAAACATCAGTTCTTACTCTTAAAGTTGAAAAACCTTTTTTTGATAGTACTAATGAAAATGACTATTTTGATTCCATTGATATAAATATAACTAGTTCTTTATTTGCACAAGACTTAAGTGCAATGAGTTCTGGTTCACTCATAGGACTAAAAGGTCGTATAAAAACTGAAGACAATCAATTAAAAGTGGTTGCTGAAAAAATACAAGTATTTTAAAAATACTCATTTATAAAAACATCTCTTTTATTTTATAAAATTTAGCAATTTTTTATTCATAAAAATCCTTTCATTATATATAAAAAATTTTTGGACATTAATAATCACCTGTCTGCAACCAGGTGATTTTTTTATTTTTGTTAATATAAAGAGAAAGATTTTATTTAATTATTTTATAATCATTTAGATATAATTAGTTTTTCTAGGTTTAGGTTAAATATAATGAAAAAATTTTTTTTCAAATTAGGACATAGTCTTGGTTTTGTTTTTGTTTTATTATTTTTATTTTTTTCATTAATGAAAAGTAAAAAAAAATATGAGGCATGGGAAGATGAAAATGAAGTAATGAGTTTGGATGACAGATATGACTATGTTTATGGAATGGTAAAAAAAGCAGTTTTTTGTACTTTTACTAAGATAAAAATAAAAGGTAAAGAAAATATACCAACTAACAAACCTGTTATGTTTGTTCCTAATCACAAATCTAATTTTGATGTGCTTGTATTACTAAAAACTTTTAGTATGCTAAGAAAAAATAATTCAGGTATTTTAAATCCAACTTTTTTATCAAAAATAGAAATTTCTAAAACAAAAAAAATTAGTTATGCAGCTAAATTAATTAATACTATTTTTATTGATAGAGGCAATCTTAGAGACCTTGTAAGAGTTATTAAAGAAGAAAAAGAACTATTACAAAAAGGTGAACAGTCTTTAATTATGTTTATTGAGGGAACAAGAATTAAATCTCATGAATTAGGAGAATTTAAAGCAGCAGCACTAACACCTGCTTATTCTACTTTTTGTCAAATTGTCCCAGTAGTTATTTATGGAACTTTGGGAGTGGAAAAAGAACATAAAAAAAATATTTTAAAATACAAAGAAGTGACTGTTCAATTTTTAAATCCAATAAAGTATAAAGATTATATTCAGTTAAGTAAAGATTTAATTGCAGATAAAATGAAAGCTAAAATGCAAGAAGCATATAATGAAATAAAAGAAAACCCTAATTGAAAAGAAGAAAAAGAAAAATAATTTCTTTATTTTAAGGTGATTTTATGAATGACAATAATGAAATAAAAAATGAAGAATTAGAAAAAAGAAATAGTAATGATTTTAACATTAATATAATCGATAATACAGGAAAAGAATTTAATGGTCCATTTGAACTTTTTTATTCATTAATTAAAGAACGTAAAATGGATATTTTGAATATTAATTTAGCTGAAATTATCCAATTATATGTAAATTATATAAATGAAAATTTTAATAAATTAAAAATCGATGATTTAACTGAATATTTATTAATGGCAACATATTTACTTGAACAAAAATCAAAAAAAATTCTTCCATCAATGGAAACTGAAGAAGATGTAACAAAAGACATAGAAAGAGATAAATACATTCAAAGACTTTTAGTGTACAAACAATATCAAGAGATTGTTCCAAAATTAGTTGAACAAATGAACAAAAGATCTAGAATGTTTGAAAGACCAAAACCAACACATGAAGAACAGATTAGCATTTTAAAAGAATTTCAACAAGATAGTTTCATTGATACTATGGATTTAAATGTTATTTTAAAAGCAATGCAAAAAGTTTATTTAAAATTAGTTGGTAGTAAAAAAACCAGAACTACAACTACTGGTGGGAAAGATAATATAAAAATGATTGGTGTAAGTGAAATTTCAATTGATGATGTTGAAAAAGAAATTAAAGAATTTTTTGCACCTTTTCCTCATTTATACCGTATTTCTTTTATGGACTATTTTAAACAAATTCCTGATGAAAAATTTACTAGAAGATACTTTGTTGTAGCATTTGTTGCATTTTTAGTTTTGGTTAGAAATGGTTTTATTCAACTTGAACAAAACGATAATGATGCAGATATTTTTATTGTTAAAATAGATAAAGAAGAGGTGGAAAACAGTGAGTATTAATGTAAAAAGTGTTATTGAAGCAGCATTATTCATTGTTGGAAATGAAGGTGTTCATAAAGATAAATTAAAATCAATTTCTAGATTACCAGAAAGTGATTTTAATGCTGTTATTGATGAAATGATAGTCGAGTATGAAAAAGATTCACAAAGAGGACTTTTACTTAAAAAAGTAGGAGATTATTATAAGTTATTTACAAAACCAGAAATAGCAAAAATTATTTCTGTTAGTTTTGGGATAAAGCAAAAAAACCCTCTTAATCAAGCTATGATAGAAACATTAGCTATTGTTGTATATAATGAACCATGTACTAGATCTAAAATTCATGAATTAAGAAAAACAGATCCAACTCCAATGTTAGAAAAATTAATAGAAATTGGTCTGGTTGAAGAAGCTGGAAGATCCGAAGCTGTTGGCAAACCTTATTTATACCAAGTCACTCCAAAATTTTATGATACTTTTGGAATAGATTCAATTAAAGATTTACCTGAAATAATTGTTCCTGAAAAAGGTATTGAAGAATTAACATATGAAGAAGAAATAAATTTTTTTGATACCAATAGAGAAGACAATAATGAATAGACTTTAAAAAATATTGGTATCAATTAAATATTGGAATTAAAATATATAGGATTATTATAAAAATACTATTAGATTTTATTTTTTAATTAGTTAGGGAGAAAAAATGGATTTAGGATTAATTTTAGGATTAAGTTTAGGTTTAGGAATTCCTATTGCTCTTATTATTGGTGGCTTTATAGGTTATTACATTGCTGGGAAAATTTTTAAAAAACAATTAAAAGAAAATCCACCTATTAGTGAAAATCAGATAAGAATGATGTATCAACAAATGGGGAGAAAACCAACTGAAAAGCAAGTTAAACAAATTATGAGTGCATTTAAAAAGAATGTCAAAAAATAATAATGGCAAGTTTTATTAAATCTTGTTTTTCAAGCAAAGATTGAATTATTGATGATAAAAAAGAAGTATGTTTTATTGGAAGATCAAATGTTGGTAAGTCATCTTTAATTAATGCTTTAGCAAATGAGAAAATTGCTAAAACTTCTAACACACCAGGTAGAACGCAATTAGCAAATTTTTATGATTTTAATAAATTCAGACTAATTGATTTACCAGGTTATGGATTTGCAAAAGTAAGCAAATCTAAACATTTTGAATTATCTAAAATAATATCTGAATATATTTATTTAAGAAAAAATTTGGTAGCTGTATTTCAAATTGTAGATTTATCAGTAATTACTGATTTAGATATAGAAATGAGTAATTTACTATCTGAAAGATTTAAAAATCACTACATTGTTTTAAATAAAGCAGATAAACAAGCTAAAAGTTATTTTGATAATAATGTGAAAAAAATTACATCTAGATTCAATAAATCTCAAGATACTTTTGTATGTTTGAGTGCTAAAAATAAAACTAATATATTAGTTTTAAAAAATATATTAAATTCAATATAAAAGGTTAATTATGAAGAATAGTGAAAAGATTGAAAAGGAAATAAATTCAAAATATGATCATAAATATTGTGAAAAAAATTTTTCTTTGTGGGATGTTCAAAAAAAAATAAATTCTAAAAACTTAACTGCTAATAAAAATCTTTTTTCAATTTTGATACCACCACCAAATATTACTGGTAAACTCCATATTGGACATGCTTTAAATTTAACTATTCAAGATGCTTTAATTAGATTCAATTTATTAAATGGTAAAAATGCTTATTGAATTTGTGGAATGGATCATGCTGGAATTGCAACACAAACAAGATATGAAAAATATTTAAAAGAAAATAAAATTAATGAAACTAATGAATCAAGGGAAACAAAAATAAAAAAATTGAATACTTGATCACAACAAAATGCTTCAGAAATTAGACAACAATGAAAAAATATGGGTTTACTTTTAGATTATGAAAATGAGCATTTTACTTTTAATGAAAAGTCTAATGAAATAGTAAATGAAGTTTTTGTAAAAATGTATAAAGAAGGTTTGATTTATCAAAGTAAAACTCTTGTTAATTGAGATACAAAATTAAAAACTGCTATTTCTAATATTGAAGTAATTAAAAAAGAAAAAGAAACAAACTTATATTTTATTAAATATTTCATTAAAGATAGCAAAGATTTTTTAACTGTTGCAACTACTAGACCAGAAACAATATTTGTCGATGAATGTTTAGTTGTTAATCCAAAAGATAGTAGATATAAAAAATATTTAAATAAAACAGTAATTAATCCTTTTACAAAAAAAGAAATACCAATTATTACTGATTCTTATGTTGATAAAGAATTTGGAACAGGAGTTATGAAATGTACTCCAGCACATGATTTTAATGATTTTGAATTAATCAAAAAATATAATTTAAAAGTTGAATCTTGCTTTAATGAAGATGGAACAACTAATGAAAAAGCCATTGGATTTGAAAATTTAAAAATATTTGATTGTCGAACAAAATGTGTAGAGTTTTTAAATAAAAATAATTTATTGGTAAAAACAGAAAAAATAATTAGTAGTGTTGGATTTTCAGAAAGAACAGATGTAGTTGTTGAACCAATGATGTCTAAACAATGATTTGTTAAAGTTTCAGAATATGGAAAAAAAATAATAGAAATTCAAAAGACTAACAATAAAATTATTTTTCATCCTAAAAAATATGAAAAACTTTTAATTAATTGATTATCTAATTTAAATGATTGGTGTATTTCTAGACAATTGTGATGAGGTCATCAAATTCCAGTGTGATATAAAAAAAATTCGAAAGAAATTTATGTTGGTACAACACCACCTAAAAATTCAGATTTATATATTAGAGACAATGATGTTTTAGATACTTGATTTTCTTCTGGTTTATGACCTATTACTACCACTGATTCATTAAACAAAAAAAGTTTTAGATATCCAACTGATGTTTTGGTTACAGCTTTTGATATAATCTTTTTTTGAGTTTTTAGAATGATGTTTTTTGGATTGTATTTAAAAAAAGAATTACCATTCAAAAACTGTTATATTACAGGCTTAATTAGAGATGAACAAAATAGAAAAATGTCAAAGTCTTTAGGTAATGGAATTAACCCAACAGATGTAATTAATCAATATGGAGCAGATGCATTAAGATTGTTTTTACTTTCATCATCTTCTCCTGGTGAAGATTTCAGTTTTTCAGAATCAAAAATAAGATTTTGTTGAGGTTTTATAAACAAATTATGAAATTCATTTCGATTTATTGAAATGAAAAATAAAAAAATTAAAACAAAAAAAAATTATAAATCATTAAATAATTTAGATAAGTGAATATTAAATAAGTTTTATTCTGTGTATCAAGATTTTATTAAACAATTTCAAAAATATAATTTTTTAGTTGCAATTAAAAAATTAACTGATTTTATTTGGGATGATTTTTGTAATATTTATATAGAATTTACAAAAAATAGAACTGAAAACGAAGAAGCAAATATTTGGGTTTTAAATTTTATTTTAGAAAAAATTTTAATTTTATTACATCCAATTTGTCCTTTTGTTACATCGAATTTGTATGATAATTTTTCTTTTAAAACAAAAAATTCAATTATAGAAGAAACTAATGATTTTAAAGATCTTAAAAAAAATTATGGTGAAAATAATATTAATAACGTTTTAGCTATTATCAATAAAATAAGAATATTTAATTTTGAAAATAAAATTCAACCAAATAAAATTCTAAAAATTTATATAGAAATTCTTGATAAAAATGCTTTAAATTTGAATAAAGAAATTATAGAAATTTTTAATGCAGCAAAAATAGAAATTGAAAAAAATAATATTAATAACAAAGCTAAACCTAATTTTGTTGAAAATAATTATTTAATTTA
>JAIDMU010000006.1 GCA_029050415.1 Malacoplasma sp. | reverse complement strand
CAAATTAATAACCCTATACCAAAAACCAAAAATAAGACTGAAGTTACAATTGATGTAACAAACATAAAATTTGAATTTCTGAAAGGTTCCATACAAGTTCTTAATAAACCATAACAAATAAAATAGCCAATTGCTAAATCACCTGCTTTTCTTTTTTTAATAAATTCGCCACCAACATATAAAGCAATAAAAAATCAAAAATTAAAAAAAGATTCATATAAAAAGAAAGGTTCTCGATAAGATCCATCAATAAACATATTCTCATAAACACCAGGCATGAAATTTTTTAATCATGCTAAACCTTCTGCTGTAGTTGCTGGTCCATAAACCTCTTGATTAAAAAAGTTACCTCATCTTCCAATAATTTGACCAACCAATATACAAGGGACAATTGCATCTGCATAAACCCACATTGAAACTTGTTTTACAAAAAATTCTTTACCAATTTTTGTTTTTACATGGTATTTTGGCTTTTTTAAAATTAAAGGGAAATAAATAAAAGCAGCAATAACAGTTAAAGCAACTCCACCTTCAATTGCTAAACCACCATTCCTAAAATTAAAAAAAGCACTAAAAAAATTATCTCCAATAGGAACTTGTGAATCACCAATAACAAAACTTCATATTCTAGCTCCTAATAATGAAACAGGAATTCCTATAAAAACAAATCAATAAAAAGGAGTACAAGATATTTTGTATCAGCATTCAAGTTTTACACATGCAAAAATAATTGCAAGAATAAAACCAATTGTGAAAAATATTCCATATCACGCAATATCTAAACCACCTATTGTAAAAGCAACTTTATTAATATTTAAAGTTGATTCAATCATATTAAAAAAGTTATTCATCTTCACCAATCTCTTTTGATATTTTCTCTAACTCTTGAAAAGAATTATAACCTGATAAAACTAATTTTAAGTGAGCAACAATAACTTCAATCATATCACTTGTTTTTTTACCACTTGCTACTGGTAACAAAAAATAAGGTATTTTTACACCTAAAATTTCTTTATATTGTAATTCTCTTCCTAATCTTTCAAAACTATGAACTTTTGAATCAAATTCAACCAATTCAATAATCACATTAATATGGGTAGATTCTTTGATTTTTTCAATTCCAAACATTCTCCCAACATCTATTATTCCCAAACCTCTAGCTTCTAAAAAACCAAAAAATTTTTTAGGGGCTTTGCCAATTATTTTGTTATAAACATTACTACAATAAATTGCATCATCAGCAACTAACATATGTCCTTTTTTAATCAATTCTATTGATGTTTCAGATTTTCCTAGTCCTGATTTCCCAAATAATAAAACACCTAGTCCATACATTTCTAATAGATTTCCATGCACAAACTCTTTTGGAGAAAGCTTTTCAGTTAAAAATGTATTTATATAATTTGTTAATGAACTTGAAGACTCTTTTGTAGAAATAACTGTTATGTTATATTTTTTTGCTAAGTTAACTACCAAATCAATTACTGGAAAAGATCTTGATAAAACAACAAGTGGAGGAGTAGTTTTAAAAATTTTTTCAATCTTATTATTTATTTCTTCTTGACTGAATTGTTTTAAATATAAAAATTCATCTTTTCCTCACAAAACAACAGCTTTTAAATTGTTATGAACAAAAAATCCAGCAAACTCTAAGCCAGTTCTTGTTACTCTTGTACTAATTATTTCTTTATCTATCCCCTTATTAACTACTGTATAATCTGGAAAATTTTTATAAATTTCTTTTCAATTCATATATAAAACCTAAACAAAAATTAAACATACTAAAGGAACAACCAAACAAACTAATGGTCCTATTCTTTGTTGGTCACCAGCAATATCATATGGAATTATATTTAAAACCAATAAAAGACCAATTAAAGCAACTATTAAAAACAAAACAAAAACACCAATAACTAAAATTAATCTTTGTGTTTTTTCTTTACCATCATAATTATTTAAAATCCTTTTAATTCTTGAATATAATGGTCATGAATCAAAGGCTTTAATTTTTTCGGAAAGACTTTTTTTTGGCTTTGATTCTTTTTCTTTATTTTTTTTAACTTTTTGATTTTCTTCTTCAAATTCAATTTTCTCTTTTTTAACCATTTCATCAAAAGCTTTAATTTTTGAATCAAGTAAATAGTATTCTTCATTTTCTAAGCAAATTTTTAAATCAGCTATTTGAGATTTGATTAAACTTTTTTTGCTAAAAAGAAAAGGATTTTTACTTCTCTTTTCCAATTCAGAAATAAATTCATTTGTTTTAGTTTTAATTTTTTCAATATCTGAATCACTTAAAGCAAATTTATTTTCTTTTTTTATTGTTGCTTTGTTAGTTCCTTTTTCTTTTCTAGCACTTCTACTATTTGATTTCTTTTTATTTTTGCTTGCCATATAAAATGTCCTAAATATTTGGTTTAATTATCAATAATTTTATATTATAAAAAGTTTACATTATAAAACTTATTAAATTAATTGTTTATAACAAAAGATT
>JAIDMU010000059.1 GCA_029050415.1 Malacoplasma sp. | reverse complement strand
GTTTAATAACAATTTTATTATTTACTTTAACTTTTTGATCAGTTATTAAATTTTGAGCAAAATTTCTTGATTTTGCTAATTTATTATTAACTAAAAAAATATCTAATCTGTTTTTTTCCATATGTTTAAAGTATATTTTTTTCAATTATCAATTATTATATTTTATTAATTATTGTTGTCTCATTGCTTTTGTTATTCAAAAAGTAAAACAAAAAATCACATAAAGTGATTTTTTGTTGGTAATTTATTTAACTAAAATAAAACTAAATATTCTTTTAAAAGATTGTTAATTTTGTTCATTTCATCAATTGATATAGATAACACTTTATATCTGTCTAAACTTATTAAATATTCTTTAACTCTTGGACAGTCATTTGGAAGAATAATAACTTCATTTATTCAAATTGCTCCAATTGCTGATTTTTCTTCTTCTGGAACAATTACTTTGTTAAATTGGTCAAAAATTTTTGGTGCTTCATATCCTTCTCTTACAAGTAAATTGTTTCCCTCAACATAATTTAAATATTTTGATAATGGTTCAACTGATTCTGAAACTATTGTAACAGTGAAACCATATTGTGCAAGAATTTCACTTAATTGTGTAGCTCCTTCTTGATTAGTTTCATCAGATAATGAAATGTAATAAGTATCATCAACTGCTAAAATGTCTTTTGTAGAAACTAAACCTGGAAAATCAATAAAATGAATTTTGTTTAGTGGATAGAATCTTCCTAAGTGTGTTGCTATATTAATTTTTTGATTGTTAACTAAACCATCAATGAAATTTGTTAATACAACACATCTTGGAGTTGCAATACATAACTGACTTAATTTAGATCCAATTACATCATTAGCAATTGATGGCATATTATGTACTCTAATAGGAACATTTCTTAAAAAGTGGACTAATGTATCATGTTCTTTGATAATTTGTGATATTGAATAATCTAACTTCTCATTTGATCCATCATTGTATTCTGTAGGTGTTCTAACAACAGCATAATTAAATTTTTTCATTTTTACTCCAAAAAATAATACTACTTATAATTATAATTTTTTCATTCATTAATTTTATAACTAGATTTCTATTAAAAGCATTTTTTCTTTCTAAATAATATTAAAAAACTGACTTAAAGTAGGGTAATTATCACAATTTATTAAATTTTATAAAAATTTATAAGTTAATATATATAGAAGGAAACCAAAATAACAAGGGGAATAAGAATATTAATTCTGTTCTAAATTATTAACTATGAGTAAAAAAGAAAAAGTTTTTTCTGTTATGTCTAGAGAAGATTCAAAAAACTTTGCTAATGATTATTTTGTAAACAAGATCAAAAATAATTATCAGTTGATACCTGGATTTAATTTAGACCCAGTTATTGAAAATAAAACTGTTGTTGAAGAAAATCAAAATTCAGAAAACAATAGTATTTTTACTCCTATAGAAGAAAAAAATGTTCAAAATTCCATTGTTAATAATGAAATTACTAATATTGATACAAGTTTAAGTAATAAAGAAAATACTAATAATTATTACTACAATGAAAATATTAATTTTAATCAAGTTAATCAAGATCAAAATACACAAAACACATCAGAAAATGTAGTAACTCAAGATAAAAACCAAAGTTTAATTGGTCAAAATCAATCAAATGACTTAATTTTTAATAATTTATCTAGTTCATACAATTATAATAATGAGAATGGTTATTCACATAATACAGAAGATAATAACCATCAAAATAACTTTAATAGTTTTACAGACTATTATGAAGAAAATTACGAAGGTATAGAAAATAACAATATAAAAGAACATTCAAATGGACTTAGTAGTTGAAGTATGAAAAAAAATAAAGATTATGAATTTAAAAATGATTCATTTGAAATAGAAGAATCTGAAAATTTACAAAGTTTATTAAATGATTACAATATGAAAAAAAACATCTTAATAGATGATAGTTTTGATGATGATACTTATTTTAGTTATTTGTCAAAGAAGAAAATAAAAACAATTATTTCTGAAAAATTAGGTTATTGTAATGAAGAAATGCTTGATGAAATTCATTCAAAAGCTATTAATGAAAATTGAAAAGAATTAGATGTTCAAAAATGACTATTAAATCCTGAAAATATAAATAGATTCAAAGAAATGGATTTTGAAAAAAATATTGATCATCCAATAAATTTTTCATCTTCTGAAATTGACAATTCATTGTTTAATTTATCTGATAAGTCTTTGAATGATGATAGTTATATAAATCAATCTATTTCAAATAAAAATCAAATTGAAACAAATGAAGTTCAAAATAAACATAATGATCTTCAAGTTAATGATTATCATAATTTAGTAAAAAATAACCATCATGATTATATTGAAAACCATCATAACCATGGTGATATTTGTGAATGCAAAAAAAACAAATTATCTCTATGTGAATGTAAAAAAGATTTTTACAATACTTGTCATAAAAATGCAGTGGATGAAATTAAATCTAATCAAAAGCTTTTTGAAAAAGAAATGTCTAACAAATTTGATATTTTAAATACTCAAATTCAAAATATGAATGGTAATTTTAAAGCAACACTAGTTGATGAATCTTATCGAAAATTATTGCTTGATAACCAAACAGAAACTATAAAAAATTATTTCAATGAAAAAATGTTAACTTCACAATTTTCTTCTATTACTTTTCCAAAAATTAGACAAATAAATCCTTCATTAAATACTGATAATTTAAATTCACAAAAAAGTTTTTATTTTAATAAAAGAAAAAAAAGAAATTGAAAAAATCCAAAAAATAACGATAGTTTTTTAACAAATAATGAAAATAAGAAACTAGACAAAACTTTGCATGATCAAGAAATTCTAAATTCAAAAATTAGTGAATTAAATAAAAAAGTTGATTATGAAATTAATGAAATTAATTCTAATTTATCAAAATGAGAAAAAAGTAGTATTAATGAACTAAATGAATTGAAAAGCATTATTAGTGAAATTTCAAACAAATTAGATTCTGCTAATCAAGCAAATCAAAGAGAAATTATTAGTGAAAAAGAAGATTTTGTTTTTGATGAGAAATTTGAAAATTCTAGTAGTTTTGCAAAAGATTTTGAACTTGAAAGTTTTTATTTAAGTACAGAAGAAAATTTATTAACTGAAATTTTAGAAAGTAATGAAAAAGAAACTGAAGATAAACATTCTAGTGAATTAAACAAATTAGATGATAATGAAAAAAATATTGAAATAAAGTTAGATGACAATGAAAAAAATATTGAAATAAAGATTAATCCAATAAATTTTTCTAATGAAATTTATGAAAACCAAAGTTTAGATTTACAAAAAAAGTATGAAGAATTTTTAAAGGAAAAAAATAGTGATAATTC
>JAIDMU010000058.1 GCA_029050415.1 Malacoplasma sp. | reverse complement strand
CTGTAGTAAATGGAATTCTGTTTAATCAATACTCAATTCTTTTAGAACTTACATGTCAAATATCATTTTCATCTTTTTCATAAATTACAGTGTCTTCTTGTTCTTTTTCAACTTTAACTAATGAATATGAATTAATTTTATCAATAATTTCTTTTTCCCAAATTTCTTTGTGTTTTTTATAATCTTTAAAAATGTCATTTAATAAAATTTCAATATTTTCTTTAAAAAAACCACTTATTTGATAGATTTTTTTATTATTGTTTTTTTTGATTTTTTTTAAAAACAAATTGATATTTTTTTCACAATCTTTCTCATCTATTTTGTTTAAAACAACAAAGATTTTTTTCTCTAAAATTTCTTTATTATATTTTTTCAATTCATTAACTATTGTTAAATAATCTTCATATGGATTATCTGTATCAGTAGTTGAAACAGAAATTAAATGTATTAAAAAATGACACCTTTCAATATGTTTTAAAAAATCTAATCCCAATCCAGAACCATTACTTGCATTTTCTATAATTCCAGGAATATCAGCAAATATAAGTTTTTCATTATCATAATTAACTACAGCAAGTGAAGGGTTTAGTGTTGTAAATTTATAATTTGCAGTTTTAAGATTTGTATTAGAAATTGAATTAACTAAAGTACTTTTACCAGCATTTGGTAATCCTAATAATCCAACATCAGCTATATATTTTAATTCAAATTTAACTTCTAAACTTTCACCTAAATCACCATTTTCACAAAGATTTGGAATTCTATTTTTACTAGATTTAAAATAAGCATTTCCATGCCCACCAAATCCACCTTTGCATATTAAATATTTTTGACCAGTACTTAAAATATCAACAATAACTTGATTTGTAGTCATATTTGTTATTGTTGTACCAACTGGAACTTTAATATAAATATCTTTGCCATTTTTTCCAGTAGCTAATTTAGTTTTTCCATTTTCACCATTTTCTGCAATAATACTTTTTTTATATCTTAAATCTATCAAAGAATTTAAATTATGGTCACCAATAACATAAATATCTCCACCTTTGCCTCCATCACCACCTCAAGGACCACCTTCTGGATAATGAGCTTCTTTTCTTCATGAAATAATACCATTACCACCATTACCTGCTTTGAGAAACAAAATACAATTATCTATTAACATATAAATTCCTTCATTTTATATTTCCACATAATCTTTTTCTTTTTTTCTTTTATTATTAAAAAACTTATCTTCAGTTTTCATTTTATCTATTTCTTCATATTCTTTTTTGATGTCTTCATAAATAAAACTAGCATCATTAGATTTAAGTAAAATTCAATTAGTTATTTTTATTGATAAAAAGAAAACAATTAAAGAACTTGAAAGCACACAAATTAATCTAGCAAAAATTATTCATCCTCTATTATTTTTATTAAAAGGAATAAATCCAGAAACCATTAAAAAAACACCCATTGTAATTGGCATTAATAAAAAAGGAATTAAATCATAATTTGCTTTTTTAAAAATAAATTTTATAAAAATAAAATAAAAAAATACTAATCCAATCAAACCTAATAATATTCAAACAACATTTAAATTAATTCAACCTGTTTTTTCTATTCCTATAGAATCTTGATTAGGTTGAGAAAATCACTCAAGTTTCAATAAATTTGGATCGCAAAAAAACAATCAGAAAATAAAAAAAAGCAAAATAAAAACAATAATTGAAATTGATTTTATTCATGACTTAGTTTTTCTTTCAACAATTTTTAATTTCAAGTTATTAAGATTCATTTTTGTTCTTTACTGCATAAAAATATTTAATAATCTTATTAAATGATATTATTAATTTATTAAAAACAATATTATTTTATAAATATGAACAAAATATTATCAACTTTTAATTTTTTAATAGCATTAAAAAATGATGCAGCAACAAATGCTGAAAATACTTCTACAGAAACTTCAACAAATACAGAAATCCAATTTCCCACATATCTTATTGTTTTAATTGCAATTTTAATAGGGATAGCAATCATTGCATGTATTTACAAAATATTTGCTTATAGAAGAATATCAATTGCTGCTAAAAAAATAGATTATCTTGTAGAAGATTTGATTTATAAATCTGAGTACATTATGCCATCTATAGAAGCTGTTTCTGAATTTGCATCATATACAAACTTAGCTGATTTAGTTTTTAACAGAGGAAAAAAAGATAATTCAAATAAATTAAAAGAAAAAGTAAATAAGGAAACCATATCTAAAGCTAAAAAAATTCAATATGAAGAAATTGTAAATGAACTATCTTCTAAAAATAATAAAAATAAAAAAGAAACCCAAAATAAAAATAGTGCAAAAAAATAGCACTATTTCCTTGAGTGAAATTTGAAGTGCAACACTATATTAGCACATTTAATATCCATAATTAAATAAATTATGGATATTTTT
>JAIDMU010000057.1 GCA_029050415.1 Malacoplasma sp. | reverse complement strand
TCATTATTTAATTTTTTTACTTGGTTTTTATGTTTTATATATATTAATACAAACATTGTTGTAATTATTAAAACTAAACCTACAATTACACCAGAAATTATTCCAATTTTTTCACCTTCATCTTTATTGATAAAAAACTCATAACTTGAATCATTACCCGGTATAGGATCTGGAGGTAATGGATCTACATGAACTCAAAAATCTTTATAAACTGCAGTAGCAGATAAATTTTCTTTAGGAAATCCTATTGGAAAAAGCTCTTCTGGTAAAACTGCTTCAACCACTAAATAACCTAATTCATCATTTGGTTTTAGTGTAATTCAATCTTCATTAATTTCTATATGCTTATTATCTTTACCTAAAATATTTGCATCTAAAAAATAATTTAATATTTGTGATTTGCTTATGCCTGATGGACCTGTTGATTCTTTAATTTCATTGATTTTATTTATTTTGTCATTAAATCCTATGTTTACCATATCAGTAGTAATAAACTTAAAAATAAAATCTTTATTCATTGAATACCCACTAATATTTATTTCAAATACATATTGAGTATTCCCGTTTGCAACACCATCACCAAATTGATTTGTTTGTGTTATTTCAATTCTTGCAGAAATAATTCCTGTTTTATTATCTGAACTAATTTTTAAAATTTTTATATTACCATTATTAACAGTTAATTTTGAAATCAAATCATTTAATTGAGTTTCAGTAATATTTTCAGGCATTGTTTCTTTAAACAAATTACTTCCTTCAATTTGTTGAATTAGGTTTTGAGTAGAAATATTTAACTCAGCAAAACTTGTATTGCTATTTGCAATTGGTGCATACTCAGTTTGGTTTTCAGCTCTTGATAATCAAACAGGTTCTGAATTACTTAATTGTTTGTTCATATAATAATTTTTTGACGAATAAGAATCATATCCAACTGAATATAAACTATATCAATTATTTTCATTTGAAAATTTTGTTGTATTAATAGATAAAGAAGTTGTTTGAAATTGAAAATATCCCATTTTTGACATATAACCATCAGGTTTATTAGTAGAAGTATTAATTTTTTGACCACTGAAACTAAAATAAAAAAGATTAGTGTCACTATCATAACCAAAGTTATCAAATTTTCAAGAATCAGCAATCACTTTTTCATTTGGACTAAAATCTGATGCAATAGGAATTAATTGTTGATTATTACTAGAATCTCTAACTGGTACAAAACCTTTACTTGGAGAAGCTTGAATTGATAATCCAGTAGCAGAAATCATAGAATAAGAATCTAAAAATTTATAATAACTATCTATTAATGCAAACATGTAAATTGAATTTGTATTTGATGCATTTTCTAATTTAAAAATTCTTTTATATATATCGTCAAAATTAGGAGTCTTATTTGCGCTTGAAATATAACCAAAAATAAAATCAAAATTTTTTCTGCTATCAACAAAAGTTTTTGAACTGTTTTTAGTAGATAAATTATCATTTATAGGAATCATATAATATGCATAAGAATAAAAAGCAGTGTTAAATGTAGTTGATTGAGATTCTGCTATACTAAAATTAACAGTTTTATTTTGATTTGGATTTATAGTAGAAACATAATATCCATAGTTTGTTCCATTATTTCCTGGGATAATTCCAATAAGAAAATCAGTAGGATTATCAATTGCTAAATCAATTGTTTGTTTTAAATAAGTAAATCCTTTACTTTTGGGAGAATAAGTAAAAATCTTTGTAGATTTATCAACATTGTTTTTTGTACCACCAGAAGTTACAATAATTTGGTTTTGCGAATTAAAAAAAATAAAACCAGATCCATCTGTTACATTAGTAATTATTTGATTATCTTTTAAAAAAGCATTAGGTGGAATATTAATTTTCCCTGTATAAATATCAATAGCAAAAACTATTTGGTTTTGCTTATTTTTATTTCCAAACAAAACATATAAAAGATTAGTATTTTTTTGATAAATAAAATTATTAACTCTATATGAACCTATATTGTCAATTTTTAAAACTGATGAATAATATTTTTTAATTAATGGATTTTTAGTTAAATCGCTGCTTCACAGCAATAAACCACCATAAGTTGTATATGTTAAAGTAGTAAAATCATATGTCATTCCAATATTTGCATTATTAACATTTACAGGATAAATATTATTATCTTCATATGAAACTATATAATCAGATAATTTTGTAATTGATGTGTTTGCAACAGGAAAAGAATCTTCATATTTTACTGAACTGTCTGCAATATCACTATTAAAATCACTAGAAATTTGAACAATTGAACTTTTATTTGTATCTACAAAAAAAGTAGCATAAGAAGCTAAAAGTGGTAAACAAAACAATGAAAATAAAATTTTCTTTTTTTTATTTTTAGACATAAAAACCTTAAAACCTTTTTGATATTATATTAAATAAATTGTAG
>JAIDMU010000056.1 GCA_029050415.1 Malacoplasma sp. | reverse complement strand
ATTGTTTGTTATCATTTTCATTTTTTAACAAATTTTATTTATTTGTAATTACTATTTAAAATTTTTAATATTAGTTGTTATGTTTTTTTCGTTTAAGTAATTTAAAAAGTGATTTTTTGGAAAATTAAATTTTAATTTATAAGAAATTAAGCAAGGAAATTGATAGGAAAAATTATTGATTTTGTTATATTTTGTATCTCCTAAAACTGGATTACCAATAGATGCCATATGAACTCTTATTTGATGTTTTTTTCCAGTGAGAATTTCAATTTCTAAAAGAGCATAATTTTTATTTTGTCTAATTACAGAATATTTTGTTTCCATTTTTTTGTTATAAATATTTTTTCTATCAATTTCCATTTTTTGAGATGTTTCATTGAAATAAACATAATTAACAAGCATTTTCTTTTTTTCTTTGAATTTTCCATAGCATAGAGCCAAATAAAACTTTGAAATAGCTTTAGTATTTCATAATGTATTTAATTCTTTTAATGTTTTTTGATTTTTTGCTCCAATGCAAAGACCACTAGTGTATTTATCTAATCTATGACATAAATTTGTTGATTCATATGCTTTGTCTTTTTTGTCGTATAAATATTTTTTTATTTGATTGTTAAGTGTGTTAATTTTTTCATTTTTATCTGGTTGACAAATAATACCTCTGGGTTTATCAACAACTATTATGTTTTCATCTTCATAAATAATTTTTATGTTTTTGTTTGCTTTTAAAAAAATCATATTTTTATTTTGTTTTATTTTTAAAAAAAGATGGATTTGGTCATTTTCTTTTAATTCATAATTTCAATTTGATTTTTTTTTATTAACTTTAATATCACCATTTTTAATGGATTTATTAATTTTTGAAGATGATAGTTGAGGAAATTTTTCAGATAAAAAGTCTCTTAATATTTTTTTTGAATCCTCTTTTTTGATTAAAATAGTTGTCATATTTTTTTTAGTTTTAGTTCTGTTATAAATAACAATGCTTATTATCTTAAATAAACTTAATTTTTCAAAAGTAATTAAAAAATAAAATTTATGTGATATATATATTTGTTAATTAATTATAATCTTTAGTGAATGATTATATACAAAAGTAATTTTGCTTTTTTATCTATTCATTTTTTATTTTTTGTAATTTCTATTGATTAGTTGGTTAAATTAGGGAAGAAAATGATTTTAGAAAATAATAATTTCAATGTTAAATCATTGAGAGTGACATTTAATAAAAGAGCAAATTTAAATAAAATATATGAAAAAATTCAAAAAAAATATTCTTTAAGAGAGTTTACTATTTATGCATTTGTTGGGTATTATAAACATAAAAGAAATACTTTGCTAGTTTGTTTTAGTAACCAAAAAATATTTATTGGTGATGAAAAAGATAAAGTTAGTTTTTGTGGTGTTTACACATATAAAGACATAAGAAGTTTAAATTTTGTTCCAAATGATAAAAATCACTTTAATTCTTATATAGAAATTGAAACTGAAAATTATAAAATTTTTAAAATTAAAGGTGTTGGTAAAGAAGAGTTTAGAAAAATCAAAGAAATTTTTAAGAATCAAAAAGAAATATATATGAAAGCTTTTTTAGAAAAGGTCACTACTGAAGAGAAAAAATATGATTTAGTAGATGAAAATTTTTCATATTCTTCTGTATCTTCAATGATAAAAAAAGATGAAGAAAAAATGATGAATGAAAATTTCATTGAATTTGATAAAAATCAAGAATTAAAACAAAAATTTACTGAGGAAGAAATAGTAGAAAAACCAGAAAATTTAACCAAAAATGAAAACAAATATTCTGGTTCAACTTTCTATGAATCTTTAATTCAAGAAGAAGAAATTACTTCAGATGATTTAGTTAGTCAGTCTAATTTACTTGTTGAATCTATAGAATCATCAAAGAACAAAAAAGTAGTTAATGATAGTTTAATTACTAATACAAATTCTTTTAGTAGCTCATTTTTAGCTAATTTATTAACAAATGAAGAAACTCTTTTACCTGGTGGTAAAAGAACCATTTTTTCAGAAATTCTTAAAAAAATAAAAGAACTAGAATCAAAAAGTTTGTCTATAAATGGTATTGATACCACTCCTATTACATTACAAAAAAAAGTTTTAAAACTTAATACTGTTCCAGTGATTGTTGAAACAAAATCAATAAATAATGTTTCAAACAGTGATGATGATTTAGAAAACAGATTAATTTTTTCTAGAAACTGAATTGAATACACTAAGCATAATGTGGTTGATAAAGTTTTAGGTGTTGATGCTAATGGGAATGGTGCTTATATTGACATTTCAAAAGTTGGTTCTTCTAGTTCAATTGATATTTTTAAAGCAAAAGAATACAAAATAAATGATGAAGTTAGAAGTGGTTTAAGATCTTCACAAACTATTTCTTTTTTGGAAAAAAATGGAAGACCAGGACTAGATTTTTTTTATAATAATTTAAAAACTAATGAAAAATTAAATGTTTTTAAATATGATGGTATTTTGTTTATGGGTATCAAATATTATTTTAATGTCTATAATGAATTTTCAAAATTACAAAAAAAGAGCATAAGAATTTTTGTTGAAGATAAAAAAATAAATGGTGAAGTTTTTAGAAAATATGAATTAATTTTTGATGATGATTTATTAACTTACAAAGCATATAATGAAAGATCACAATTAATTGATGATTCTTCTCCTAATTCTAGTTCATATGACTTGAAATGATTAATGTTTTTTAAAGAATAAAAAAATGTTAGTAAAATTTACTTGTTATAAATCAATTAATTTAAGGTTTTAATCATGGAATTAAAAAAAGTTAAAAAAGTTATTATACCAGCTGCTGGGCTTGGTACAAGGTTTTTGCCTGCAACAAAAGCTATGCCAAAAGAAATGCTTCCTATTTTAGATAAACCAGCAATTCAATTTATTGTTGAAGAAATAGTAAATTCTGGGATAAAAGATATTCTTATTATTGTTTCTCAATCAAAAAATTCTATTATGGATTATTTTGATTATTCTTTTGAATTGGAAGAAAGACTTAAACATGTTAATAAACAAAAAGAATATTTTCAAATAAGAGAAATAGCTGATATGGCTAGAATTCAATACATTAGACAAAAAGAACCAAAAGGATTAGGTGATGCGATTTTGTGTGCAAAGCAATATGTAGGTGATGAACCTTTTGGAGTTATTTTGGGTGATGATATAGTTATTCAAACAAATTCAAATGATGTTCCTGCACTAAAACAGTGCATAGATTTGTTTGATCAAAAACAAAAATCTGTTATTGGTGTTCAAAATGTTTCTGAAAAAGATGTTTCTAAATATGGAATTGTTGATTTATATGACAAAGTAAATGAAAAAAAAAGTTTCTCAAAAATAAAAAACATGGTAGAAAAACCAGATATTGGTAAAAATCCAAGTACTTTAGCAATTTTAGGAAGATATGTTTTAAATCCATCAATTTTTAATGAACTTGAAAACATAGAAAGAATCGAAAAAAAAGAGCTTGGAATAACTGAGGCTTTGCTAAAACTATCAAAAAAAGAGGGGGTTTATGCAAAATTGTTTACTGGTAAAAGATATGACATAGGATCTAGGTTTGGTTATTTAAAAGCAACAATTGATCATTCATTATTAAATCCTCATATTAGAGATGAATTATTAAATTATTTGGAAAAAATCGTCAAAAAAGAAAAAAAATAAATTTATTATCAAAAATTTAATTATACATAAAAATTCTGATATTTTCTAAAATATTTTTAAAAAATAATTGATTTATAGTTGTCAATAAACTAAAATATATATATAAATGGTTAATTTTATAATCTTTGACTTATTTATTGATTTGGTTTTGAGGTAATTGGCAATGAAAAAATTTTCTTTACTTGCTTTTTTAAAAAAACAAAAAAAACTTACAATTTTATCTTCAATTGGGATTATTTCAATTATTTCAGTTTTTTCAAGTCCTGTTTTTTATAATCAAAATAATGAAAATTTAACAAAAGTAAATAGTAGTTTAAAAGCATTAAGCACTCAACAAACTACTCAAACTGAAGCAACTTTCAATGTCAGTTCTTTACAAGAACCTTTGAACAAAAAAGCCAATCAAGTTTTAAATTCAGATCTTGAAAATGTATTAACGCCAAACTCTACAATTACTTCCTGATCTGTTGTTATTCTTCCTGTTAATGAACAAAACATAAACAAAGGTTATGTTAATTTTTTAATTTATCAAACATATTTTAATGGTAGTAATAATGTTACTACTTTTGCTGATGCTACTAAATCAACTGGTGGTAATTCTGGAAATACTAATTATAAAACAGACGATACAATTGCTTCTGATGTTTTAAATAAATATAAAGGTGATGCTGCTAATGCTCCAACTGTTAACAATGTTTTTTCTACTAAAAAAATAAGTAATTTAAGTAATTGAATTACAGCTGAAAAATATGATTTAGTTTGAAATTCTGAAGATTCTATTAAAGAATTTGTTTTGAATTCTACATTAACTAGTGTAACTTCTGAAGAAATTTGAAATAATTTTTTTAACAAAAATACTCTTCCGCCTCTTTTGGATAATCCCACTGTTGGAACTAATGAACCTTATACAAATATTACTGTTACTATGGTTGATGCAAGTGGTAATACTACACAAAATAATATAGGTTTATATAAAGTTGAAATACTTTTTGCAAATACAACTAAATCTGATTGATTATCAAATAATTTCCCTGAAGAATCAGAAGGTGGAAATGATGCACCAAATGACACAACAAAAAGAGATGTAAAAATTACTAAATATATTGGTGGTTTTTTAGGTGCTGATGGTACTAGAAAAACTATGGAAATTAATATTGAACAAAATTTTAGAAGTTGAATAATTTCTGATCGTTCTTTATTTAATGGTGTTTCTAGTGATAATCAACAAGTTTCAACTTTAAATCCTTCACAGTTTGTTAGTCCATTAGGTGGTACAAGTTCATTAATTAGTTTATTTGATAGTGGTACAGGTTTAAAAGAAAATGCAGCAAGTTCTGATTCTAAACCAATCCTAACTTATTCATTTAACGGTAATCAATTTAATTTTTATAATTCATCTACTACTAATGGTGGTACATCATCTACACAAACTGGTATTTTAGGAGAGATTCAAAAAAATAATTCTTCTTTAATGATTACAAATATTGAACCAATTCCAAATGATCACGATGGAAGTTTACAATTAATTATTAATTATAATGAATTTAGTATTTTTACTGGACATATTGTTCCTGCAACATATGAAGTGAACTTACCAGCAGCTACTTTTGCAATTAATGAAAATCCTGCAAATAATTTAATCTTTTCTTGAAAAACAGCAGATGTTTTATCTAATTATGGACTTACTGCTTCTTCTGATATTGTTAATGAATTTAATAAAAATAAGTATATTGGTGATCCATCAAGTACAAATAAAGATGAAACTAAAGTTAATAATGAATTTGTAAGATTATTTACTAACCAATTTATTAATACTACTTCATCTATTAATGCATTAAATAGAAAAGCAACTATTTTATATGGTACACCAGCAACTAACACCCCAATGGAGCCTGTTTCTGAATCTAATACAACTTATAATGAAACTACAGGTAGTTATGAAGCATCTTCAGGAATAGATAATAAAACTATAACTGTAAGATTAGAATTTGAAAATTGAAATGGAACAACTGAAACAAAAATTTTTCAACAATCTTTTGTATTACCATACTATAAATATGAAAATGCAAACACTATTAGTGATGTATTATCTATTACTTGAAAGACAAATGATGCTGTAATTAATGAAAATCCATCTTTTCCAAATACTATTCCTTCCAATGTTGCATACAATTTAATAGATTCAAATGCTACTTCTCCTTATGCAACATTTGTTACAAGTGTTATTGGAGAAAATGAAGATAACTTAAGTATTAGTTTATTGCCAGATGATGTAAATGGAACTTTAACTATTTTTATAAGTAAAAAAGTAGATAACACTACAAATCCAAATAATTATATTTATTCACAATTTTTTACTGGATTTGCAAAAAGTCAATCTACAACTGGAGTAGTTTCATTTTCTTGATTACCACAAGATAATGTTTCTTCTGAATTGTTATCAATTCCATTAAGTAGAGTTACTAAACAAGATGTAATTGATTACTATTTAAATAATATTGGAATGTTTCAAGATGGTACTTTATCACTTAACAATATTCAAATTACACCTATATTAAGTGATTCATCATTATTAGTTCAAGTTAATGTACCGATTTTTAATCAAGAAGAACAAAATGCTACTAATAGAGTTTTTGCAACAAAAATTACAGGATTTATTACTAATTATTTTGAAAATGAAACAAGGTTTGATCCTCCTAAAAACCTAACTGCTGTTATTAGTGTTTCGGTTGCAACAACTATTTCTGTTACTTTAGGAGTAGTCTTACTATCTTTATTATTAAGACGTGCAAGAATAAGAAACTTTAAAGATTATCACAATAATTTATTGGATAAAGATAAAAATAAAAAAAATGCTGTTGACAATAAAAAATTTAATTTAAATAAAAACAAAAAAATATAAAAACAAAAAATAAATAGGTGAGTAGTATGAAAAAATTTAAGAAAAAAATTTATGCATCTTTATTACTTGTTGGAATGACTGGAGTTTTAACTACAGGTACTTTTTTTGCAGCTGAAAAATTTAATGTTAATTATAGTAGTGAGAATAATTCAAAAGATTTTTCTAGAGTTTCAACTAAATTAAATGCAGATACAGAAAATAATCCTTCTTATTTATTACCTTTAAATAAATTACAAAATACTAATAATTTAAATTCACCTATTCAAAACATTGCTTTTGATAATTCTGGTTCTACTTATGCACTTTTAACATCAAACTCAACTACTTACAAAGCAAATACAGCAACTGTAGGTACTTCAATGACAGATAAATTTAATAGAATTTCCTATTATAAAATGTCTGATGGTAGCAGAATTTGAAATCATACTGATAATGCTTTGACTACTAATGTTTATGCAGAAGAATATTTAGCAGTAACTTATGTTCCATCTTATTTAAATAGAGATGCATTTTTTGTTAGTGTTGCAAAAGGATCTGATAGTAATTATTATACAGTTTTAATTAAAGTTAGTGATGGTAGTAAAGTTCAAGCAACTAAGTTATCTACTGCTTTTTCCAGTGATACTAAATTTTATATTGGTGTAAATTCAGTTAGTAGTTTTAATGTCACTGTATATGGTATTGAAGCAACAACAACTACAAATAATGGTTCAATAACAAATAGCATTAAATTAACTACAGCCAATTTTTCATCAACTGATAGTAATGTAAATAATTGAACTAATTCTGGTGAAAAAACAGTTTCGTTAGATAGTGGTTTAATTAACAATTATTTTGTTGATACTAATAAAGAAAATGCTTCTTTAACTTCTAAAGTTATTCAATATTATACTGATAATAATTTTGTTTATTTTGTTTTCCAACAAAATTCTCTTAATGGTAATAATGCTATTAACAATTATGTAACAATTATGAGAGTTCCTACTGGTGGCAATAGCATAACTTTAAACTCAAATTCTTTGTATAGTGTTAATTTATCTTCAAATCAAATTGCAACAATGAAAACTAGTAGCAATTCAAATAATTTAACTGCTAGAATTGCTAAAAATAGTTCTAAAACTACATTAATTATATCTGGTTCTAATACCTCAACTTATTTGTATGGTGATATTAGTGAAAATTCATTTAATGCTTCAACTCCAACTAATTTATTAACAATTTCATCTACTGCTAATGCATATATTGTAAGTATAAGCAACTTGTACAATAATGCATCTAATATTTCTAATGGTGATTTCATTGCTTTATTAAGTAATAATACTGCAGTAAGAATTAGATCAGATTTTAGTGCAATTACACTTTTATATAATTTTAATAGTTTACCAGCAAACACAACTGATTCTAAGCTAATTTTTAATTTATTTACAAGACCTAATGATGCTAGTTGATATGCACAAATGACAGATGGATCAATTATTCAATTTAGTGGAACTAACTTAGTTGGTCAATTAGGAACTGATTCTATTAATAATAGAACTGAGTTTGTTGCTTCATCTTCTTTGTTGTCTGAGTCAGAAATTCAATCTAATATACTTTTTCAAAAAGTTAGTGATGATGGAAATAATGCTTCTGAAAGTTTTAAAACTTTTATTAAAACAAATGCAAGTAAATTTTTTAATGTTTCTTCATATGACTCAGTTTTTGGACAACCAATTTTTGATGCTGAAGTAGGATCAATATCAAAAGTTGGAAATTCAAATAATTATGCAGTTTCAATTAATTTTTACCAAAATCTTAGAAAAATAACTAATGGAGTTATTGATTCTACTAGTCCAACTAAAGTTTGATTATCATCAAATAACTATACTTTTACAAATGAAAATTGTTCTATAGTAGTTGCTCCAAGAAATGAAGTTACTGCTGAAATAACAAGTTTATTGCCTAGTCAAGTAACACAAGAAGAACTTAGTAAAATTTTGACAATTCAAAATGCTGGTAATTACTTAATGTATTTAGAACCAAATGATGCTGCAGGTGTTTTAACTGTAAAAATTAAATCAGATGCTGTTTGAATCGAAAATAAATTACTTTTAAATTACACACAATCTATAGATATTGGTTCATCAACTAGTCCTTATTTTAATGTTGATGTATTAAATGGATTAGATTCTTCTGTTAATTTAGTTACTGATGAATATTTAAATAACAATTCTTTGTTAAAAACATCATTGACAAATAAATATTCTGGAACTTTACCTTCTGAAATTACAGCAAATGATATCATTAATGATTTCTTAATTTTTGGTGAAGCTTTTTCTAATAGACAACTTTTAACAAATGGTTTAATTGAAAAACCTTTAGCATCTAATGTTCAAATTTATCCAATTGATTCTGAAGGTTATTTGTATGTTACTGTAGTTATTCCTAAAATCGGAAACAAAACAAATGTTAGATATTCATTTGTAACTGCACAAGTTTTTAAAAAGGACTTTACTACTAATCAAAATGTTTTTCTAAATTTTATTAATAATCAAACTGTTTTAAATTCAACTTATACAGTAGGTAGTGGTCAAGCTGCTACAACATATAATTTAAGTACATTAACACCTTCTTCTATTCTTTCATTAATTAATAATGACAAATCTGCTTTATTTTTGTTTATGGATATGTCAAATTACATATTTAACATAATAGCTGGTTTGGATGAAAACAACAAAAATGTTGTTACATTGACAATCAATCCCAATGATTCATTAGGGACTTTAACAATAGGAATAAAATTTAATGAAGAAATAAAAGGGCTATTACAATCATATTCTTGTGAGTTTTCTGGTTTTACAACTTCTAACACTAACCAATCAGGTGCTCCAACAGATATGCCTAAATTTTTATGAGGAACTATAGATGTTAATGCTTTTAATGGAAGAAAGCCATCTCAAATAACACCTTCATATTTAGAAACTAATTTTCCAAATTTATTTGCTTTTCAAAACTCTGCACAACAGTTAAGTCATAAAATTGATGTTATTCCAATGAGTTCATCTGGTGCTATTCAAGTTACTATAACTTTTTATGATTGATGAGAACAACAAGAATTTCAAGGAACAACTCAAACAGTTAAAATACCAGAAAAATCTTTTTCTACAGTTTTAACTAATGGATTAGATGGCAGAATTCAAAGTTCAATTGATAGTATTATCTGAAAATCTTTTTATGAATTAACTACATCAAATGCAGCTCTTACTTCTTCTACAGCATCTAATGCTCTTAGTTTAATTGAGAGTTCTGCACAAACAGATTTAGAAAAACTTCAATTACTTTCTAATTTATCTAATTCTTTATCAATTGGTTTAGCAGAAGAAATTCAACAAAATCCAGATGCATTATCGCTTTCAATTGATGCAAATGATTCACAAGGTACACTATCAATGTATGCAAGAATTACAATGAATGGTTCTACATACAATTACAGTAGTATTCTTTCTGGATTTGCTTTACAAAATGCTGATTATTCAGTTTCTTTAGCTCTTGATGCTTCAGAAGCAGCTTTAGCAGTAAAAAACACAATTCCATCTAATTTAACAGATGAACAAATTGCTTCTTTAATTAACATTAGTTTAGGGAATGATTTAGAAAAAGAAGTTCTTACTACTTATGATGACATTCAAGGAACATTAAAAATAACTGTTAATTTATATAAAAATGGAGTGGTTGTTGCTTCTACTGAAAGAAGTTATACAGGTTTTGCAACTGCACCTATTAGATATGATGGAACAAACATTTTGATTGTTATAGTTGCAATTATTGTTCCACTTATATTATTGCTTACACCAATTCTTTATATTGTTTTATTCAAAACTAGAAAAGATATTAAGAAATTATCTAAAGTTCTTGATGTTAGATTATCTGAAGAAAGTAAAAAGAAAAAATATGTTGAAGTTAATAAGGTTGAGGATTTATTAAAACTAGATAGCGACAGATTTTAATGCTTATTAAGAAAGGAAAAAATATGAAAAACACTCTAGTATTTCTTGTTACTGAAGGTATAGGATTAAATAAAAAATGAAAAGGAAATTATTTAAAATTAGCTAATAAACCTAATATTAACTATTTAATTTCTGGTATTTATCCTTGAGCAATTCTTGCAAATGATAGAAAAAAAGATGTATTATTACCTAAAAAAACTCATCCTTCTGTTAAAAGAGATGTGGATTCAAATTTTTATGAAATGTTTTATGGTGAAACAGACATTAAAACATATTTGGAATTATTGAATGAACAAATAAATAGTAAATCTTTACATAATTTAGCAGTTTTTGATAATTTAGTAAAAAGATCAAATGAAACAAATTCTAAACTAGTTCATATTTTTTCAATGTTATCTAAAAATAATACAAAACTAAATTTAATTAACTTATATTACATTATTAATGTTTTGATTAAAAAAGGTTTAAGACCAGTTTTGCATTTAATTGGAGATGGTCAAGAAGAAAAAGTATACAATTTTAGTGATAATTTAGAAAATTTTTCAAAATTTTTATTAAAAAGAAATACACCAATAATTTCTATTGCTGGTAGAAATCATGTTTTTGGTAAAAAAGGACATTCATATTTAGACAATGCTCATGTTATGAATTACTTTGAAACAATTTGTGGATTGGGTGAAAAACCATTTAGTGGTGCATCTGAATATTTAAGTGAAAATTTAGCCAACCAAATAATGGATGCTGATATTGAACCTGCTTATAATGGTTTAATTGATGATTGTTTCTTATCAAAAAATGATACAGTTCTATTTTTAAATAGTGATCCAGATGATTTTGCTACACTTGCAAAAATGATAAAAACTGAACAAAAACTTAAGGGTATTTATTTAGCAAGTTTAGCTCCTATTTATGGCACTGAAGTAGATGATTTATTTTTTCCTAATCCAGTTAATGGAAGAGAAGATAATTTATTAACAAATGTTATTGCTAAACATAATAATAAAGCATTAGTTTTAGGAATGAACCATAAAAAAGGTTTTATAAATAAGTTTTTTGGACCAAATGCAAAAAATCCTAACATAGAAAGAAAGGTATTATCTACTCCTTATAGTAGTACAGATAAAGATTATTTTTCTTTATCATCAAAAATTTTAATTGATAAAACAATTGAATCAATTGGTAAGTATGATGTTATTTTTGTTTTAGCACCAATGATTGCAGAAGCTGCTAGAACAGCAGATTTGAATCAGCTAATTTCAACAATTGAAAATTTTGATAAACATTTGGGAAGATTGATTAATTTTTGTAGATGTACTGGAAATATCATTGCATTAACATCTGCTTATGGTGCAGCAGAAAAAATGTTGGATAAACACTTAAATATCATTCCTCAAAATAAATCATCACCAGTTCCTTTTGTTTTTACTAATGGTGATTTATCTGCAAAAAAAATTAAAAGTAATTTTTTAGGTGTTTATTCATCAATTCTATCAACACTTGAATCTTTGGATTTAGATAACAAATTGTTTTATACATCTTTAATTGATCCAAATTTTACAAAAGTCAAAATTGAAGAAAATTTAAACGATGCTTTTAATATTTGAAAAGAATCAATTTCAGATGATTTAATTAAAAAATTTGAACAAAATCAATTAAATTTTTATAGTGAATTTTCAAAAGATCCACAGT
>JAIDMU010000055.1 GCA_029050415.1 Malacoplasma sp. | reverse complement strand
TTACATAATTCTTAAAATTTTATATCCTCTAGCTTCTAAAAATTTTTGATCATCTAATATTTTTAATTTATCAAATTCACTAATTTTAAGATTTCATTTTTCTATTAATAACCCTAAAACAACAGTGTTTGTTGATGGGTTGACAATGGCAATATCAATTGTTTTATTACCAACATTATAATTTGGAATTAAAGATAAATTATGTGGATAAACAATTTTGTAAACATCATTAAAAATTGTTTTATTCAATTCATCTAAAACTGTAGTATCAAATCTCTTTATACTTTCTTCTTCTTTTTTTCGATTCATTTCAATGTTATCTAAATATGCTAAAAATTCTTTAAAAATCATTAAGTTTTGATTAGCAGATGATTTTATGTCAGAAGCAGATAAAGACTTTAATACTATCATTTTTAATTTTGATCTAGTAATTGCTACATTTAACCTGTTTTTACCACCATCTTGAATTAATGCACCAAAAGTTGCTCTAATTTTTTGATCATCATTTTTTCTTCCATAACCAATTGACATAATAACAAGATCTGCTTCATTACCTTGAACATTTTCTAAATTAACAACTTCAATCTCTTGTGATAAATATTTATTTGTAATTTCAGGATCTGTTTCTTTTGAATTAATTAGTAAAGAACTAATATATGAAGATTGAACTGAATTGAATGTAATAACTAAAATTGATTTGTAGTTGTTAACATTCTCTTTTAGTATCTTAATAACATATTTTGCTTCTTCTATATTTTTGCTATTAATAAAATTACCGTTAACATTTATCACTTTTAGTGCTTTAAAATTTTGCTTACCATTTTTAGAAGCATAATTTAATTTTTTGTCATAAATATAATTACTTGAAAATTCTATTAATTCTTTTGACTGAGATCTGTAATGATTTTGTAACATTAACTCATTTCAAGAAGAACTTTTAGCTCTATCTAACAAAGATTCTTGTTGATCTAAATCATCAATTTCACTTTCTTCTTCATCATCTCTAGAAGTGAAAAAATCAGTTGGTTTTAATTGTTTATCATCACCTGCAACCATATTAATTCTTGAACGATAAAGTAATGGATAAGCTCGTTCTAAAAACATTTGACTTGCTTCATCATAAATTCCATATTCAAAATAATTTTTTTCTAATGGAATGTATAAAGAAACAGTTTCAGGTCTAGCAACTCAAATTGGAAAAACTAATTTTAAAACAAGTTCATATGTAGATAAATAGTCATATATTTTTGGTCTTCTTTTTAAATTAGCAACATGAATTGCTTTTTTTAAAAGTTCTTTATGTATTCGTGGTAAATTAGTTAAATTTTCTATAATATTATTTTTTGTTCATACTTTTAAAGCTTTTAAAAACAATTCTCAATTAATTTCATTAAATTTCTCAATTTTTTCTTGAAATAAAAAATTTGTAAAAAATGGAAAATCATTTTCAAATTTACTTTTTAATGCAAATATTTCATTAATTTTATTTCACTTTATTTTATTAAATTTAAATTTATTTTGCATTTGATAAAAACTAAAATCAAAACAATCAAGATTATGATTTAAAAAATAAT
>JAIDMU010000054.1 GCA_029050415.1 Malacoplasma sp. | reverse complement strand
TTTCTGGAGATATATAATCGCTACCAATAAAAAAGGTAAAATTTTGAGGATTAGCAAATAAATAAATTGCATTAGATTTTGGTATATTTGAATTTCATTTAGGAACCATTTTTCCTTCTGTTTTCATTGAATACTTAATTTCTAAAGGTATTATTCAATTATTTGTAATTAAAATAAAATCTGGGAATTGTTGGGAGCCAAAAGGTTGATATATATATATATATATAATTATTTACAAAATTTTTGAAAGGATTTTGAATGGTTTCTAAGTTTTTTTTATCTAAAATAAGATTTTTTATATTTTCTTTGCAATAATTAAAATCTTTTTTAGATAATTTTAATTGATTGTTTAAAAATAAATCACTATCTGGTTCTAATGAACCTTGAATAATTTTTTGACTTTCAAATTCTTGTTTCACTCTATCTTCAAATGTTTTTCCATTGGTTCCATATCTTTTTGATTCTTTTAAATTCTTTAGAGAATTGATTAATAAATTAATACCTATATCTTTCATAATATGCAATTATACAATGCATATTATGAAAAGAAATTATCAAATTTATCTATCTTGATATATTTATTCAATTAGTTCAATTTATCATAAGTTTATAAAATGGTAAATTATAATGTAGTTTAGTATCATTTAATATTCATTTTATAAACTAATTCATCTCATAAGCCTTTTCAATAAAATGAAAAATTTTATTGAACTCTTTTATATCATAAGGAATTATAATCTCAACATCTCCTGTTCCTCAATGATCTTTATTTTCATAATTTGTAATATTTTTATATTCTTTCATTGAACTATCATATTTTAAACTTAGATATAGTTTCATATGGTCTTTTCTCAAAACCAGGCAACAGAAATTACTATTTTTCTTAAAAGCTCTATATCGTTTCATATTTTTAATTAATACTTCATTATTGAAATTTTCTTGAATAGTTTCTGTAATCAAATTAACAACTTCTTTTTTACTTTTTTCTAAGTTATTATAGTCATTTTCAAAAGCAGTTAAAGTATTTGTTATGCTACTATCTTTTTTATTTGTTTTGAAATTATCGTCTTTTTGAGTTTTTAATGCATTATTTTTAGAAAAGTTATTTAAAAATTCAATAGATAAAATTTCTGGATTTTCATAATATTCATAACTTATTAAATAAACATCATTATTACCAGTAATTTCATTAATAGCATAAACATCATATTTGTTAAACTCTCTAGAAATAAGATACAATTTTGGATTAGACCAATCTATTGAATCAGCCTTTTCTTTACCTAGTTTTTTAGAAACTAATTCATAAAAATTTCCAGTATGATTTTTTAATCAATTTAAATAATATAATCCTTGTCCTAAAATAGTTTTGTTTTTATCCAATTTATATTCAATAATAACTGGGCAATTGTCTTGATCGATTGCAATTGTATCCATTCTTCCAAGACCTTCATTATTATCAAGTTTAATTGTTCATTCAGTTTCTAAAAAATCCATTTGAAATATTTGTTTTAAATTTTTCTCAATTATATTTTGAATCTTTTTTTCTAATTCAAGTTTCTTAACTTGAATTCTTTCACAATTATTTTTCAAATCATAAAGTAAAGCTTTTGCCATAATATTGTTTCCTAAATAACTTAAATTAATTATGATATAAAAA
>JAIDMU010000053.1 GCA_029050415.1 Malacoplasma sp. | reverse complement strand
AGAAACAATAAAGAAAAAGAAACAATTGACTTTAATGATATTTTATCAATTATAGAAATATACAAAAAAATTTATAAATTAGAAACAATTAAATCTTTCAATTTGTCAAAAGAAAATATTAATGCTTTAGTTTTATTATTGAATGGTAAATTTTCAAATAATCCTTTATACTTTTTTCCCATCTTTTTGATCTTAGTAGAAAAATTATTAGAAAATTTCCCTTTTAAAAATTCTGCTAGAAGCACTTTAATCAACTTATATTTAATAAAAAATAAATTTCTTTTTGCTCCATCAATGTGTTTCAGTTATCCATTACAAAATTTTCAAAAAAAATATAAAGATTTGTTAATTCAAACTATTAAAGATTCAAAAAAAATAAAAGAATTCTCTAGATTTGTTTTTGATATTTTAAAACAGGCTTCAGTTGTATCAAGAGCTTTTATTTCAGATCTTTCAAAAGTTAAAGACAAAATAGATAGACTAGAATTTTCAAAAAATAAAAAAATTAATACATTAATTTTAAAATCAATTATTTTTGAAGATTTTTCTTTACTAAAAAGACTTAATAATTCTCAACAAACTGAAAAAGAAATAACATTTTTTTTAGTAGAAAATAAATTAGTTTCTGAAGTTTTAAAATATAAAAATCATAAAATTTACATGTTTAATGAATATATTGAATCAATTGATAAATTAATTAAAAACAAAACAGAAAAAACAACAAAAATATTTACTTTGAGAGAAAATTTAAACTAAATATGAAACTAACAAAAGTAACACCTAGAGGATTTTGTAAGGGTGTTGTAGATGCTTATGCAGAATGTAAAAAAATAGCAAAACTTTATCCAGATAGAAAAAAATATCTAATAGGTTGATTAGTTCACAACAAAAATATAGTTGACGAATTAAAAAATTTAGGTATCGAGGTTAAAGAAGATTTTAAAAAATCTAGGAAAAATATTATTGATGAAATAAAAATCAAAGATTATAAAAATCCACCAATAGTCTTTTTTAGTGCACATGGAACTGATGAACAAACTATTAATTATGCAAAACAAAAAGGTTTGCATGTTGTTGATACAACTTGCATATATGTTACAAAAACTCAAAATTTAATAAAAGAAAAATTATCTAAAAATTACCAAATTATCTATATTGGTGTTTCTAATCACCCTGAAACAATAGCTACATTATCAATTGATAACTCAATAATTTTTATTGATGTAACAAAAACAAATTTAGATGAAATAAAAATTAATAATTCAAACAAAATTTTTGTTACAAATCAAACAACTATTTCTATTTATGAATTTAAAAAAATAATTAGTTATTTAAAAAATAAATACAAAGATAAAATTGAATTTAAAAATGATATTTGTAATGCTGCAAAAGAAAGGCAAGATGCAATAATAAACATAGAAAATGATGTAGATTTATTATTAGTTGTTGGAGATGTTAAATCAAATAATGCAAAAAAATTAGTTGAAATTGGAAAAAACAAAAAAATTGAGTCTTATTTAATTTGAGACACAAAAATGATAAAAAATGTATGATTTAAAAACAAAAAACATGTTGCTATCACTTCAGGTTGCTCTACTCCAACATGATTAACCAATTATGTTATAATTTTTTTAGAAAAAAACTGGAATTTTGAAAAATAAAAAATGCTTAATTTATCAAAAAGAGATGTTAAAGAATACTTTTTAAAATACAAAAAAGAAACAAAATCTCATTTAGAAAAAATTTATCTAAATAAAAAACATTTATTAATAAAAATATCAATCTTTTTATTAATAGGTTTTTTAATTTTTTTAATAAGTTTTTTGACAAGAAATGCTATGCTTAATGCAACAGAAACAAGTTGAACTCTTATACCTAATTTTTTAGATATAAAAATTATTGAAAACACAGGAATATCTTTTGGTAGTTTGAGCCAAACAAGTCCAGGATTAGTTTATTTTGTTCAATCATTGCCTATTATTATTGGTCTTATTGCATTTATTTTTTCATCACATTATTTTTTAGATGTTGGAATATCGATGTTATTTTTTGGTGGAATGTCAAATATTATTGATAGAGCAATCACAGATGTTTATTTAAACAATATACTACCACCAGAAAAAGATGCTGTTGTTGATTATTTCCAATTTTCTTTTATAAAAGATTCTGCTATTTTTAATTTTCCAGATATATTTATCACTGTATCTGTTGGTTTAATTTGCTTACACATCATTATTTTATGAGTTAAAGAATATAAAAGAGAGTCAGCTAAAGAAAAAAATAAACTTGTTAAAGAAAACATTCATGATGAAACAAGAAATATTACTGTTAACAAAAAATTAAAAAATAATAAAAACAAAAAATAAATTAATCTTATTTAAAATATTAATTACTATGAAAACTTTACAAAGATTAGATGTTTTTTTAGCTACAAATTATAAAATTTCTAGGACTATAGCAAAACAAAAAATAGAACAAGGTTTAGTTACTGTTAATAAAAAAACAATAATTAAACCAAATTATCAAGTTTCTGAAGAAGATTTAATAGAATTTGATGAAAACAATAAAGAAAATAATTCTGGTTTTTTAGGAAAAAAAACAGAATTAAAACCTTGAAAAAAGGACATTAAAATAGTTTATGAAGATGAATATATTTTTATTGTTGATAAACCAAACAACATCATAGTTCATCCCACCAATTATGAAACAGAAAAAACATTAGCTAATATTATTAAATACTTATTTGATAAAAAAAAGATAAAACCTTTTGGTGATAATTTAAGAATGGGAATTGTTCATCGTTTAGATAAAGACACAACAGGTTTAATTATTGTTGCTAAAAATGAAAAATCATATAATGAATTTATAAATTTATTTATTTGTAAAAAAATAGTTAAAAAATACTTAGCCCTTTTATATGGGCATTTAAAAACTAAAACCATAGAAGTTCAAGCTCCAATTAAAAGAATAGAAAATAGTAACAGAAGAGAAGTGAGTAAAGATTTGGATGCAAAAGAAGCAATAACCATTTTTAAAGAAATTAAAAAATATGATAATTTTACTTTAGCAGAAATAGAATTATTAACAGGAAGAACACACCAAATTAGAGTTCATGCAGAATTCATAAAAAACAATGTTATTAATGATCCAATTTATGGTGTAAAACATATTAATAAAACAACAAATTTTGGTCAATATTTAGTAGCTAGTGAATTATCTTTTCTTCATCCTTTTTTAAAAAAAGAGATAAAAATAAAATTAGATTTACCAAAAGAATTTAAAGAGTATATAAGTAAATATGGAAAATAATGAAAAATTTGATTTATTAATTGATGGATGTTTAGATTATTTAGAAATAGCAATAATAAAAAATAAAAAAATTTTTAACTCTAGTTTTGAAATTCAAAATAAAAACTTAACAAAAATTTTTAATCCATCAATTTCTAGAATTATTGAAAAAAATAAACTAAAAAAAGAAAACATTGAAAATATTTATGTAATAAATGGACCAGGTTCTTTTACATCTGAAAAAACTGTTGTCATTTTTGCAAACACATTTAAAACAGTTTTCCCAAAAGTTAATCTTTTTCACTTAAACTCATTACAATCTGTCACTTATACACATCAGACGATGCCGACGATCTTACGCGT
>JAIDMU010000052.1 GCA_029050415.1 Malacoplasma sp. | reverse complement strand
TTAAAAAAAAATTTTTTAATCTTTTAAAAAATTTTTTTAATTGTTTTAATTAAAAAAAAAAAAAAAAAAAGAAAAATTATTAAAATTAAATTACCTTAATTAAAAAGGAGAAATGTTTGTATGAAAATAAAAAAATTATTGCCTTTATTTTTGGTTGGTTCATTTGCTTTAGCAATGCCAATTGCACTAGTTTCTTGTGGAACAAACACAAGTGAAAACAGTAATCAAGATACTCAATACCAAGAAGAAATAAAAACTACAAATGATATTATTTTAAGAATTAATGAAAAATATGTAGTTGATTTTTTTCTTTCTGCAAATGGTGAGTTTAATTCATTGAATGTAGCAAATTCTGTTTCAAATCGAATAACTAAATCTATTGAAGAATTTCAAAAAGAAATTTTCCCAGAAGGAAAATGATACAAACACAAACAAGATAGTACTAATTTTACTGGTGTTTACTATGAAGCACAAAATTTTAAAAATATAGAAGGTTTTAAAACTTTTATAAATTATTCTGATGATTGATCAACTTATGTTTATGATGATAGTAAGGAAAATGGTATTAATTTTAATGGTCAATTAGATTTAAAAGATTTGATGTATGAAAATATTAATAGTGATTTACTTGATGGAAAAGTTAAAATTTTTGATGTTGGTGATAAAGTAACTGTTGAAGTTTCTTTCATACCAAAAGAAAATGTTGTTTGAAAAAGTAATAATGAAAATTATCATGTTTGATTTTGTTTATACTTTAAAAAACCAGAAAATCAACAAAGCACCCCTATAGAAAACTATTCTACTCAAGATCAAAAAGTAAATGATGTTGTTAATAACACTAATTGAAAATATGATTTATATGATAAATATGGTGAAGATGAACTTTTATTTGGTAATCTAGTAGATAAAAATAAAATGAATTTTTATAACATGACTATTGATGAAATAAAAAAATTATTTGCTCCAAATCAAAATAATTGAACAGAATCAAAAAATAAGTTTGGATTTATTTTATATACATTAAAAAATTATAAAAATATAGATGGAATAAAACAATTTTTCTCATTAACAGAATTTTTATCTGGTTTTTGAAGAGCATCATCTAATTCTAGTGGACTAACACCATTAGACACTCAAGATTTAAATTATGACAGTATTTTAAGTAATAATGTTAGTTCTGAACTTACAATTTCAAAATTTGAAAAAGATGAAAGTACAGCTGATAGCCATGTAACTGAGAGCATAAGTATATATTTAAAAATCAAATTAAAAGATGGTTATGTTTGAAAAAGTACTAATTATAAATATTTAGTTAGTTTTTTTGCAACACAAACAAAAAATGATATAAATACAAATTAGTTTTAAATTTTAGAATTCATCAATTTCATAGGTTTGTAAGAAAACCTATGAATTTTTTTTATTGCTCCATATTTGTTTAGTAACTCTATGTGTCTTTTTGTTAAATATCCTTGGTTTTTATTAAATTCAAAATAAGGATATAAATTATGAAGTTGTTCCATTAAATCATCTCTAATAGATTTTGCAACAATTGAAGCACATGCAATTGAAAAAGAAGTATTATCTCCTTTAGTTATATTCATTTGTGTTTTTAAAAGGTCTGGAATTTTTTCATAATCTGTTAAACACAAATCATAATAATCAATTAATTGGTTAGCAATTTTTGTCATTCCTAAAACACTTGCTTTTTTAGGTCCAATTAAATCAATTGTTTCTGGTTCTATTATTTCATACAAATAAAACAAACTATTTTTAATAATTAAATTTTTTAATTTTTTTCTTTGTTCAATTGATTTAATTTTTTTACTATCTTTAATGTTTCCATCATAAAAGTTATCTTTTAAAATGACACCACAAACTACTAAAGGACCAGCAATACATCCTCTACCCACTTCATCAACTCCCAATATTTTGGAATATTGCTTTTTTAAATTTAAATCAAAATTGTATAAATTATTTTTATTCATATAAGGTTATAAAAAAACAAAAAAGTAGTTTTACAACTACTTTTCGTATTTTATCATTGAAAAAAATTTCCCTTCAAGTTTTTGGTAATCACACAATTCAATTAGTTCAATTAAATATGCTTGACCAACAACTGTACAATTTAGTTTTTTAATTAGTTTTTGAATTGCAACTGAAGTTCCGCCAGTTGCAATTAAATCATCTACAATTAAAACTTTTGAATTAGGGGGAATATCATTTTCTGATATTTCAATAATAGCTTTACCATATTCTAGTTCATATTCTTCAGATACAACTTTTCTTGGTAACTTACCTTTTTTTCTGATTGGAACAAAAGGTTTTTTTAATTTTAATGCTAGTGGTAATCCAAATAAAAAACCTCTAGACTCTGGAGCTACAATAACATCAAAATCAATTGTTTTAGCAAAAGAAGCCATTTCATCAATAATAAAATCTATTTTTTTATGATCTAAAAATAGAGGTGTAACATCTTTGAAACTAATTCCTTTTTTAGGAAAGTCTTCAACAATTGCAATGCTATTTTTTATATTTTCATAATCCATAAATATCTCCTAGTGGAATTTATTAATTCCCATAATTAGTTGTTCATCAACTTCTTTGTATTCTTTACTAAGTCTAGTATCTAAGTTACTAATAATTCTTTGTACATATTTTTGTCTAATTAAAATTACATAGTAATATAGATGAGCAATTAAAAAGTAACCAATAGGAATTGCAATGATATTAGCAATCATTGTATTAATAAAGAATAAAGTAGTAGATGGAGAAACTAATCCAGCCAATAAAGCAAAAATAATAATGTTAGAAACAATTGTTACATGAATTACATTTAATAAACTTTTAATATTATTTAAAATAAATGCATGAATTTTTTCTTGTTCAAATATTCTATTTTTAACAAATCTTGTTTTTGTAACAGATACATATAAACAACTAAACAAGATAGAAAGAATCCCAGATGTTGCTAATACATAAACAAATAACAGATTAATTTCAAATTGAAATAAATAGCTTAGTGAAACTGTTACCATTGAACTCGTTGCTCCAGCAATGAAAACTGGAATAATTGATAAAACATTTAATCTAATAGAATAATATACACATAAAAATCCTCAACCAGCTAATAGTGAATAAATACCACTAAGGAAAATATCTGTAATTAAAGATTTTGAAACTTGAAAAATTGAAATATTATTCAAGATTGCATCACTTAAACCTAAACTAGAATAGTTAGTTTCAATAACACTTCTTAATTGGTTTTGAATAGAACTTAAAGATACTGAATTTTTACTATAACCTTGAATGATTAAATAATAATATCCATAAGGTTCTAAACTTTGACTAGTATCAGCAGATTGATACTCAGATATATTTTTAAATGTTAAAGATCAATCATTTCCTAAAGTATTTTGAATTGAATTAATAACTTTTTGAGAATCCACAACACTAGAATTAGTGTTTCCAAGAATTGTTATAGTTGTAAATGTACCATCTTTATAAACAGAATTAGTTAGTCCTGCTGTTCCAAAAACTATTCCAGCAATTAATATAATTCCTATTAAAACCCCTCAAATAATTCATCATTTATTAGAATTAAATGATATTTTATTTCTTAATTTGCTTAAATGCAATAAATTAATTCTTGCATTTCAACTAAATTTAAAAGTACTGTAAGAATATAAAGGAAAAATGAAAAATACAAATGTTGATCCAAGTGACAATAATCCACTCAATAATAAAGTCATACCCATATTGGTCAATTCGCCTTTAGCAATAAAAAACATTGTTAGTCCAATTACCATAATAGTGACATTTAAATCAACTGTAGATAACATTGATTTTTTAATTGCTGTTTGAATTGAATCAAAAACAGAATTTTTTTGTAACAGTAATCTTCTAATCCGTTCCATCACCATTGAGATTGACATTACTGAAACCATTGTTCCAACAAATAAACCTAATAAAGAAGGAATAGAAATATCTATTTTCAAAACAATTAATAAAGATAATGAAAATCCAAAAGCAGCTATAATTGAAAAAGCAGATAACATTCCAGGAATTCTATATAAAACAGAAACTACTACTGCAATTAATAAAATAATAACCCCAGAAGCCAAAAAAACTGAATTATAAGTAGATAGAGTAGAAACAACACTTGTTTCTATAAATGGATTTGAAATTCATCCATTAGTTCCAAAATAATTAGTTGTAGATCTTGTTTCACTTTGTAAATAATTGTTGCCTTCATTATTGATTGCATTACTATCATTAGGATTATTAGCAGTAGGTTCTTCATAATTTAAATAAATTTGTTGCAAGTCACCAATGCTATAATTTAAATTTTCATAATTTGTTGATTGGTACTGTGCTGGAACAAAATAAGGAATTGAATAAAATTGAATTGGTAAAGAAGAGTTTTGAAACAATTTTAAATCAATGTCTCTTCTTAATTCTCTTTCATTATTAGAAGTTGTTGTTGATTCTTCACCAGCAGCTGTTGTGTATTTTGTTGATTCATAAGCTCATGGTTGAATTGCAAAAGAATTTACTGAAGCTCCACTAATATTTGAACTTCATGAAGTAACATTAGGAAATCATTGTTTATAGTTTAATTTTGATACTACACCTATAACATAATCTTTCATGATAGTTAATAAATTACTATTTCCATCATTAACTATTGTTGGAATAGTATTTTTAGTAACATCATCATGTCCTAATGCATATTCATAACATTGAATTAAATATTCAGAAGTAATTGAGTTAATTCCAATTCTTACTTGTGATTCATTATAATTAATTGCATTTTTAGCCCAACTAACTAAAGTAGAATTAACTGAATTTAAGTTATCATAATAAATTTTTCATTTAGTTTGTGTGCTTCCAGAAAAACTATCAGCTTTACTATTAGAATAATATTCATAATTAAAAACAACATATTTTGCATAATTTAGTAAATTAACTAAATGATCTATGTTTTTAAAAACAATTCATTGTAAATCTGTATCAGCTAAAGCATTTGTACTAGCATCATATTGTGATTTAAATGAATTTGGGTTTGAAGGGTCTAATCCAGCATCATTTAAATACTCATAAGAAGAATTATTTAAATTAAAAGTTGTTCCATAATTATTTAAATCTTCTGGTCCTTCACCAATTTTTCTATCATCTATTCTAGCTGATGCATAATCAAAATCAGTACTTTTAAAAATTTGTGCACCAGATTTTAATTTGTTATATGAATATTTTTCTTCAATTAAATTTGCAGCAGGATTAAAATATCAAGCAGTTATAGTATTACTGCTTTGATTATCCAATGCATATTTATTTGGATCAATATCAAAATTCCCCTCTGTTTCAGAGTTTTTAAATTCATCATCATAATAAATTGGAACATTTGTGTATGAAACATAAATGTATCCATCATAATATTTGTTATTTTCATTTGATTTATTTGATTGTTTTACACTATATGTAATGTTATTGGTAATAACATTTCTATATAATAAATAATTTGTAAATCTTTCAACTGCATTTTCAGTTAATTTTTTTGCTTCTGATTCAGTAGCAGTTGTAGGAATATCTAGTTTATAAGTAGCATTATATGTTTTTCCAAATAAACCTTGATTAGTATTATTTTCACCTAAATTAATAAGACCAAAAACAATTCCAATAGTTGCAATTGCATATAAAAAAAAGAAAAAAATAGATTTAAAAATTCTTCCACCTCTAGTTCTAGAGTCAAAATGAAGATTTCTTAAAAACTTATAAAAATTCACTTTTAATGAAGAAAAAAATCTATTAAAAAAATTTTTTGTTTTTGATTTCATGACTAATTTTATAATGATTTAAATACAAATAGTATTATATAGCAAATATAACAAATTAAAATATAAAAAAGTTATCCAATAAATATCTAAAATATAGAAATTAATAACTTATATTACTTGAATTAATTTTTATCTGTTTTATTTTCAGAATTGTCTGTTTTTTCTTTATTATCTTCTTTAGTTTTTTCTGATTTTGCTTTTTTTATCATTTC
>JAIDMU010000051.1 GCA_029050415.1 Malacoplasma sp. | reverse complement strand
ACTTGAATGAGCTGACTACACTAAAAATTACAATCCTTTTGATTTTAATCAAGTTGAAAACTTTTTAAAACCTGTTAATTTTAAAAATATTATTGAAAAAATTTATAAAAAAATTCCAAATAAAGTAATTGCTTTTGACAAGAGATTTTTAGAAGAATTCACCTTATTATTTAATGAAGAAAATTACTCAGCATATCTATCATGATCAATTGTTAATTTTATTTTGGATGGATCTGAACATTTATGTGATGAACTTAGAATTAAAAGTGGTGTTTTTAGCAGATTTTTGGTAGGAACAAAAGAAGCTTATAAAATAAAAAAATATGCATTTAAATTTATAGCAGGTTCATTATTTTCAGAAGCTATTGGAATTTATTATGGAAAAAAATATTTTGGTGAAAAAGCAAAAGCAGATGTAATTGATATGGTTCATGGTTTGGTTAAATCATACAAAGAAAGATTAAACAAAAATGAATGATTATCAAAAGAAACAAAAGAAAAAGCAATCTTAAAATTAGACAAAATGAAAATAAAAATAGGTTACCCTGATAATCTTTCTGAAGTTTATAAATGAATTGATTTTAATCCAAAAGATAATTTATATGAAATTATAAAAAGCATAGGAATTTCTAAAAGAAATTATGAAAATTCTTTATTATATAAACCAGTAGACACTTCTTTATGAATGATGCCAGGTCACTTAGTAAATGCATGTTATAACCCTACTGTAAATGATATAACTTTCCCTGCAGCTATTTTACAAGCACCTTTTTATTCATTAAATCAATCAAAATCTGAAAACTTTGGTGGAATTGGTACAGTTATAGGACATGAAATTTCTCATGCTTTTGATAATAATGGTGCTCAATGTGATGAAAATGGAAACTTAAATAATTGATGAAAAGAAAATGATTATGCTAAATTTAAAGAAAAAACTAATGAAATGATAGAACAATTTGATGGTCTCCCATTAGGTGATGGTAAAGTAAATGGAGAATTAGTTGTTTCTGAAAACATAGCAGATCTTGGTGGAATGGCAGCTTCTTTACAAACACTTGAAAGAGAAGAAATAAATCCAGATTATGAAAGCTTTTTTAAAAACTATGCAAGAGTTTGAGCTCAAAAATCAAGAAAAGAATATGAGGCATTATTATTAACAATTGATGTTCATGCGCCAACCTATTGAAGAGCTAACATGCAACCTAGAAATTTTAATCAATGATATGATACAT
>JAIDMU010000050.1 GCA_029050415.1 Malacoplasma sp. | reverse complement strand
GTATAGGAATTGTGGCAATAAAAAATGTTCAAGAAATTAAAATTAATTTTCCTAAACATTTTGAGATTGAAATATTAAAAAACTTTATAATTTAATTTATCTTTCAAACTTTTTTTATTATTTCATCAACTTTTTTACTAACTTTATCATCAAGAAATACATTTAAACAACTGTCAGATCAGTTGCTGTTTTTTTTGTTTTGATTTCGATTATCATAGTATTTAAGCATTGCTTCATCATAATCATTAACTTCTTCTTTTACTTTTTCTAAATCATATTTATCTCTATAAATATGATTTATTTTTGGTTTAATTTCATTTTGTAATTCTGGGTAACCTATTGTTAATCCAATTACTGGCAATATGTTTCCTGTTAAGTTTAATTTTTCTTGAATTTTTTCAATACTTGCACGAACCATTCCAATGTAACAAGTTCCTAATCCAAGTTGGATAGCTGCATTTGCTGCAAAAGAAGCTGCTATAAATGCATCTCCACTAGATGTTAAAAAATTATTGAATGAGTTAGTGTAAATTTTTTTATTGTTTTTTTCAGAAATATATTTAATTCTGTTCATGTCTGCACAAAAAATTATAAAAAGAGGAGCTTCAATAATGTGAACTTGATTTTTATAACCTAATGTTATTTCTTTTTTTAATTCTGTATCAGTAACTATTATTGCTGTAAAATCTTGTGAGTTTGTACTAGTTGGTGAAGTATTTATAACATCTAATATTTTTTTTATTTTTTCTTGTTCAATTGCTATTTTTTTATAATTTCTTTCTGATCTTCTTTCTAAAATTCTTTGAATTTCTTTCATTTTGACTCCATATTATTTTTATAAATCATATTTAATTATTATAAAAAAAGAAAAAATCTTATTGAAATTTTCCAATAAGATTTTAATTTTAATGGAGCAGATGACGAGAATCGAACTCGCGTCTCGACCTTGGCAAGGTTGCATTCTACCATTGAACTACATCTGCAATTACTACAACTTTTTATTATATATATTTTTTAAATAAATTTTAAAAAATTAATTTTTTATTTTTTAAAGAAAAATAATTATATTCATTATTTTTGATTACAAAAAAATAATCTTTGTCTTTTCACAATACTTTGTCAAAAATATTACCTGTGATTAATTTTCCTTTTTTTGAAATTATTCCATACTTATTATTTTTTTGGTATATTGCATATGAATTTTGATAAGGATAAATATAATCTACTTTTTTTAAAAAAAGAATTTCAAAAAAATCATTCATTACTCCTCATTTCTTTTCAGTTTTTATAATTAATAAATCATCACTATAAAAATCTGACAATATGTATTTACCACTTATATTGTTTAAATAAATATTGTCATGTAAATCTATAAAAAAAGTTTTGTCTTTATTTTTAACTTTAAATAAATCATTTCCATTTCGAAAAATATAATCATATTTGAAATCCAATATTTGCTTTCCATATTTATTGATTATTCCTCATTTGTTAGCAATACAAACAGGTGCAAACCCATCTATGAATTTTGTTGCTTGATCATATTTTTTATCATTTATTTTATTGACATTGTTATCAATAAAAAAATATTTGTCTTTATCAAAAACTAAAATTAAATTTTCATTAACACTGACTACATCATAGGAAATTTTTTTTATTTTTTTTTCGTTGTTATTGATAATAAAAAAATCATTTTCTTTTTTAACTACTGAAAAATTTTCATTAAATTCTATTACTTTATCATATGAATTTTTTAAAATTATTTCATTTTTATGATTAATAAGAATTCATTTATTATCTTTTTTTACTCAACTAAGTTCACCAATAAACTCTTTAACATCATCAAATTCATTTTTAATTAGTGTTAGATTAGAATCTGATTTAAATCCAAATTTGCCATCTTTTTTAAAAATAAAAAAAACTTTGTCCATAAATGTTTATTATATTGAATAATATTTATTATATAATATTATAGTGTTTTTGTTGTTTTGTCTGGTGCCTTAGCCAAGTGGTAAGGTCAGGAGCTGCAACCTCCTTATTCGTCAGTTCGAATCTGACAGGCACCTCCATTTGCACTCTTAGCTCAATTGGATAGAGCGTCTGGCTACGGACCAGAAGGTTATGGGTTCAACTCCTATAGGGTGCGCCAATTAATAATAAAAACTATTTTTTATTTTCGGGATGTAGCTTAGCTTGGTAGAGCACTTGGTTTGGGACCAAGGGGTCGCAGGTTCAAATCCTGTCATCCCGACCATTTTGGCAGAGTATCTCAGTGGTTAGAGAACTCGGCTCATACCCGAGGTGTCGAGAGTTCGAATCTCTCCTCTGTCACCATCGGAGCTATAGCTCAACTGGTTAGAGCCCCCGACTCATAATCGGTAGGTTACAGGTTCAAGTCCTGTTAGCTCCACCATTTATATCTATTTAAAATAATAATTTTATTATGTTAAAATATGAAAGTGTTATTTTTAATAATACTTTCATTCTGGAGGATTACCCAAGCCTGGTTGAAGGGATCGGTCTTGAAAACCGAAAGGTGCAGAAATGTGCGCGGGGGTTCGAATCCCTCATCCTCCGCCATTTAAAGTTTAATTAAAAGTGTTCGCGGGATGGAGCAGTTGGTAGCTCGTCAGGCTCATAATCTGAAGGTCGTAGGTTCGAATCCTACTCCCGCAACCATGGTCCTGTGGTGTAGTGATTAACATGCCTCTCTGTCACAGAGGAGATCGCGGGTTTGACTCCCGTCAGGACCGCCATGGTTTCGTAGCTCAGTCGGTAGAGCAACGGACTGAAAATCCGTGTGTCGGCAGTTCAATTCTGCCCGAAACCACCATTTAAATTAACAAGTCTAACTAGTCTTTTATATAAAGGCTAGTTTTTTTATTTTTGTAATTTTTTATAAAATTTAATAAAGTAAGTTTAATTTATAATTTTTTATTAATAAAAGTTTTGATATAATATTAATGTTAAGTGTATATT
>JAIDMU010000005.1 GCA_029050415.1 Malacoplasma sp. | reverse complement strand
CAATAATAATTTTTTAATAAAATTCTATAAATTTTTATAACTATTTTTTAATTATCACTTTAACATGAAGTGTGATAATATTAAATTCATTGAGGAATACAATTTAACAATGTCATCAAGAGATTATTATGAAATTTTAGGTGTCAGTAAAGATGCAACTGAAGATCAAATAAAATCTGCTTTTAGAAAAAAAGCTATGCAATACCATCCAGATAGAAATAAGGAACCAGGTGCTGAAGAAAAATTCAAAGAAGTAAATCAAGCTTATGAGGTTTTATCTGATCCACAAAAAAGAAGAAATTATGATCAATTTGGACCTGAAGGTGTTGAGGGTTCTTTTGGTGGAGCAGGATTTAATCCTTTTGATATATTTAATCAATTTTTTGGAGGATCTGGTAGAAGTGGAGGAGTTCATTTTGAAGATAGCTTTGATGGTGGATTTGAAGATATATTCACAAGTTTTTTTACTGGTAGCAGTAGAAGATCAGGTTTTTCGCGCCAAAAAGAAACAAATTTAATTATTTCTATTTCTTTAACTTTTGTTGAATCAATTGTTGGTGTGAAAAAAACAATTGAATACAAAATTGAAAAAGATTGTAAAACTTGTGGTGGTACAGGTTCTGATAACTCAGAAAATTCTATTATAACTTGTAGCAAGTGTAATGGAAGTGGAGTTGAAATTACACAAAAAAGAACAATAATGGGTATTATTCAATCTCAAAATGTTTGTAGTAAATGTCATGGTGAAGGTAAAGAAATTCTTAAAAAATGTGTAACTTGTAAAGGCAGAAAAGTTGAAGAAGAAAGAGTTGAAATAGATGTAGAAATTCCTGGTGGAGTAACAAATGATGAACATCTAAAAGTTTCTGGTAAAGGCTCTATTATAAATGGAAAAACTGGAGATTTATACATTAATATTAAGGTTCACCCTAGTAAAATTTTTAGTCGTAAAGGTAATGATATTTATGTTATTTTAAAAGTAGATCCAATTCTTGCAATTGTTGGTGGTGAAGCAACTATACCAAGTCCTTATGGTATGAAATCAATTAAATTAAAACCTGGAACTAAAAATGGTGATATTATTACAGTTCCATCACATGGAGTTAAAACATCTAAAAGATTTGGTAGCAATGGTGATTTATTTGCAGTTGTTGAATACACTTCACCTAAAAAATTTAATCAAGCTGATTTAAAAATTTTATCAAAGTTTGCACAAGAAACAAATGAAGAAATTGAAAAATATTTAAAAGAAGCTAGAAAAGAAATGGGGTAGTTTTTATGTTTAAATTTAATGATAAAAATAAAAATAACAATAATCAAAGTCAAAAAAATGAAAAAAATAATTTTGAAAATAATAAGAAAAATGAATCAAGTTTTAATGAAGATTTAAAACATGAAGAACAAAAAAGAGATTCACAAATTAACAATAATCAAAATAACAACAATAATAAAGAAAATTTAGAAAAAAATGAAAATAATTTTGACAAAAATAATCATGAAATTAAGCATGACAATAAATCAGATTTAAAAAAATTAAATCAAGAAATTGAAAGTTTAAAAAGTGAAAATAAAATTAAACAAGAAAGAATTCAAATTTTGGAAAATCAAATAAAGAGTTTAAATGATTCTTTTAAAAATGAAGTTATTAAAAAAGCTCAAGAAGCACAAATAAAACTTGATGAAAAAATTAAAGAATATCAAACTAAATACGAACAAGAAATTAAGCACAACAAAAAATATGCTTTAAAAAATCCTGCTATTGAATTAATTGATATTATTTCTAATTTTGATATAGCTGTTAATTCTAAAGCTCCAAGTCCAGAAATAGCAAATTATTTAAAAGGATTTCAAATGTTTGCTAATATGTTTAAAAATTTCTTATCTCAAAATGGAATTAATGAAATTACTGTTAACATAAATGATGAATTTAATGCTGAAATTATGCAAGCTTTTGAAACTGAAAAAAGAAATGGGATAAGTTCTAATAAAGTTTTAAAAATTGTAAAAAAAGGTTATAAATTGCATGATATTGTAATTGTTCCAGTAACTGTAATAGTA
>JAIDMU010000049.1 GCA_029050415.1 Malacoplasma sp. | reverse complement strand
CACATATACATGTGTTAACTTAGAATTATTAAATATATTAAAAAATATAAATAATAATCAATTACCACCTTGTGTTTTTTTAGTTGGAATGGATATGGAATGCTGTGTATTGCAATCTAGTGTTGGGTTTTTTGAAAATGGCATTATCCCAATTTTATTAAAAAATTATGTTGCTTCAAATTCAGGAGAGGAAGCAAATGAAAGAGGATTAAAACTTTTTGAAAGACTAATTAGTCAAAAAGCAATAATTGAAAAAGAAATTGAAAGCAAAAATGATATTCAAAAAATAATTGAATTGTTTAAAGAAAATTTTTAAATTTTTAAAAAAACCTTAGGTTTTTGCATAAGGTTTTTTTAACATAATTATTTTTTTAATATTTAATTGATTTAAATGCTTTTTTCCCAGGATAACTTGCTTTTTCACCTAGTTCATTTTCAATTTCAATTAGTCTGTTATACTTTGCAATTCTTTCAGATCTAGACATTGATCCAGTTTTAATTTGCCCTGTACTTAAAGCAACTGCAATATCTGCAATTGTAGTATCTTCAGTTTCACCAGATCTGTGTGAAACAACACAAGTTCATCCAGCATTATGAGCTTCTTTAATTGTTTCAATAGTTTCAGATAAAGTTCCAATTTGATTAACTTTAATTAAAACTGAATTTGCTACATCAGCAGCAATTCCTTCTTTAACAATCTTTGGATTAGTACAAAACAAATCATCTCCCACAATTTGAATTTTACTACCTAAATCTTTAACCATTAATTTGAATCCATCTCAATCATTTTCAGCAATTCCATCTTCAATTGAAATAATTGGGTATTTTTTGCAAAGATTATCTCAATATTCAACCATTTGTTGAGATGTTTTAACAGCATCATTTGCAGATAAAATATTTGCATTTAATGCTTTTTCAAAAGTATAAGTTTTGTTAACTGAATCATATAATTCAGAAGTAGCTGGATCTAAAGCAAATGCAACATCATTGTCAACACCTGGAACATATCCTGCTTTTTTAACTGCTTCAACCATTAATTCTAATGCTTCATCAGCATTTTTTAGATTAGGAGCAAAACCACCTTCATCACCTTTATTAGTGTCTAATTTTTTTGATTTCAAAATGCTTTGTAATGCATGAAAACATTCAGCAGCCATTCTAATAGCTTCTTTTATAGAATTTGCACCTACTGGCATAAACATGAATTCTTGAAAATCAATTGTATTATCAGCATGAGCACCACCATTAATTACATTTAACATTGGAACTGGCATAACTCAATTGTAATTATTATCTTTTAAAATATTACGTCTAATATATTCATAAAGTGGTTTTCCACTTAAAATAGCAGCTAATTTAGCAACTGCTAATGAAACAGATAAAATTGCATTAGCTCCTAATTTTGCTTTATTAGGTGTTCCATCCAATTCAATCATAATTTTGTCAATTTCAAATTGGTTACGACAATCCATCCCAACAATTCTTGGAGCAATAATGCTATTAACATTATTAACAGCTTTTAAAACTCCTTTCCCATTGAACCTAGATTTATCACCATCTCTTAATTCAACTGCTTCTCTTTCTCCTGTTGAAGCACCTGAAGGTACCATTGCTATTGCAAAAATATTTTCATGATAAACCTTTGCAGCAACAGTTGGAAATCCTCTTGAATCTAAAACTTCATAAGCTTCAATTTTAGTAATTTTAAATTTATTTGAAAAAACTTGCATTAATTTCTCCTTTATTTAGTTTTTTTAAAACAACTATTGATTACAACTAGATTAATTATAATAATTTTTTTAATAATTAATTAATAAGCAATACTTAAATATAAATTGATAAAAATTAGAATTTATTTTTTTATCAGTAGTGAAGGCTTATCCATTTCAGCTGGAGTAGACAAACCCATAAAATCTAAAATTGTGGGAGCTACATTTGCTAAACTTCCTGGTTTTTTAAATCTAATGTTTTTATTATTAGAAATAAAAAGAACTGGATTAGTAGTATGTTTAGTTACAGGTTCTTGATTTTGATCAATCATATCTTCAGCATTACCATGATCTGCTGTAATAAACATTGTTCCTTGTAATTCTTTGATTTTTTGATCTATTCTAGCTAATTGACTATCTAAAACTTCAATTGCTTTAACTGCAGGAATATATTTTCCAGTGTGTCCAACCATATCAGCATTAGCAAAATTTAAAATTATCACATCATATTCACTCATTTTTTCAATTAATTTATCTGTAATTTTTATTGCTGACATTTCAGGAATTTCATCATATGTTTTTACTTTTGGTGAATCAATTAAAATTTTATCTTCATTTAAATATTCTGTTTCAATTCCACCATCAAAAAAGAAAGTTACATGAGCATATTTTTCAGTTTCAGCAATTCTTAATTGTTTAAGACCATTTTTTGAAACAACTTCTCCAAAAGTATTTTTAACAACAACTGTAGGAAACAAAATAGATGTTGGTGTTATTCCTTCATATGTCATCATTGTTGCATAATAATTATTTTTTAAAGGATGATCATTTACTTCATCATACACTGTTGATCCACAAAACAAGTGTGATAATTGTCTAGCACGATCAGGTCTAAAATTAGCATGAATAATTACATCATTATCTTTAATATTTAAACTGCTGTCATTTTTTCTAGCTGGTTCTAAAAATTCATCATAAATGTTTTTTGCATATTGATTTTCTACATAATCGATAAGATTATCAAAATAGTTTGTACCAATTCCTAACAAATTATCATATGCTAGTTTAGTTCTTTCTCATCTTTTATCTCGATCCATTGCATAAAATCTTCCAGAAATTGTAGCAACTATTCCACCATATTTGTTTATAACATCTTGTAATTTTTTAATTGAATTAATAATAGATTGAGGTTCTACATCTCTTCCGTCTCCAAAAATATGAACAATTGGTTTTAATCCATTTTTTGAAATAATTCTTATCATTTCAAAAATATGATCTTCACTAGAATGAACACCACCTGGAGAAAGTAAACCCATAATATGAATATTACTATTATTTTTTTTAGCAAATTCAATTGCTTCTAATAAAGTTGGATTATTATCAAAATCACCTGTTTTAATATCATAATTTATTAAAGATAAACCTGTATAAACCACTCTTCCAGCACCAATTGTTAAGTGTCCAACTTCAGAATTCCCAATTTGACCTTCTGGTAATCCAACATATTCTCCACTTGCTTGGATATAACAGTGATCATAGTTTTTAATTAAGTTATCAAAAAAAGGAGTTTTAGCATTGTAAATAGCATTTCCTTCTTTTTGTTTAGAAAAACCAAAACCATCTAAAATCGCTAGTAAAACTGGTTTTTTATTCATATTTTCCTCCTATTTCAATTAGTTTAACAAAATTATCTCCTTTTAAACTAAATCCACCAACTAGTGCACCATTAATGTTTTTTTGGTTAAAAAATTCATCAGCATTTTTATCATTTACAGATCCACCATATAAAATAGTAAGTTTTTCAATTTTTTCTTTACTATATTTTTGTGACAAACTATTTCTTAATTTTTCAATTAAATCATTAACTTCTTTCCCTGTTGGAATTTTACCAGTTCCAATAGCTCAAACAGGTTCATAAGCTAAAACTAAATTATCCAAATATTTTTCATCAATTCCACTCAATGCCTTAGCAGTTTGATTCAAAATAATATCAAAAGATTTACCTGTTTCATATTCTTGCAAAGTTTCACCAATACAAACAATTGCTTGCATTTGGTTTTCTAATAACGATTTTGTTTTTAAATTCACAGTTTCATCTGTTTCATTAAACATTTGTCTTCTTTCTGAATGACCAATAATTGAACCATTAATTCCACAATCTTTAAGTTGCAATCAAGAAATATTACCAGTATAAGCACCTTCATTTTTAAAGTGTGCATCTTGTGCAATTACATTAATATTGTTTAATATTTGTTTTGCTTGAACTAAATAAATGCTTGGAACAGCAACAGCATAATTTGCTTTTTTATTTACAAAAATTATTTTTTGATCAAATTCTGTTTTAAAGTCTTTAATATCTTGTAGTGTTTTAAACATTTTTCAATTAGCAACTATTAATTTTTTCATATAAGATATACTCCTTTATAGTAAATCTTTATTATTTTAATACAATTATGAATAAGGTAAAAGTGAAAAATTGAATAAA
>JAIDMU010000048.1 GCA_029050415.1 Malacoplasma sp. | reverse complement strand
AAATTTAGTGAATTAAAAAATCTTATTAATAAAAATTAAAATAATTTATTTTACAAGTTCATTAAATCATTTTAAATCTTTTTCACTAAATTCTGGACTAATGCCAGTTTTAATATATTTGTTGTATCAATTAGTAGCAGTACTAATAATTGGTTCAAATTTGTTTAAATCTAATTCTATTTTTGCTGTTTCAATTTTTCTTTTATTAATATCAAATAAAGTAGGTGCTGCATAATCTTCTTTTTTTAAAAATCCAACAACAATCAAACCATAGTTAATTTTTCTTAAGTACATATATAAACACAATTGCAATTGGTATTCTAATGGAACAATTAAGTTTTTGTTATCATCAAACCAAGTTTCAATTTTTCCATTAATTTTTTTAACTAGAGGAATTTCATTTTCATCCTTTTGCATTGTTAAAACTCCACTTATATTTTTGTACACAAATGAGTCTATTGAAGTTGTTTTAATTTCAATCATTGGAAAATTTTTGTTATACAAAAAATTACCTGCACTATCAATGGGTTCACCATCTGGAATTCCACCAAAAATTTCATTATCACTAAAAACATCTCACTTAACTTGAAAAGGATTGTATTGTTTATATTTGATATGAAATTTTTGCTCAATATATTCTTTTAACTTGGGTTCAATTGCATTACCAACCCTTGATAAAGTTTCATCCATTTCTTCATAATAAATATTTGTCATCATCATTCATGTTTTTAAAGGGCTGGTATATTGATTTTTGTTTAAAATTGCAGCTAGCCTACTACCTGTAATTTTTTTAAAACGATTTGAATTTTTTGTAAAATAATCAGTCGATAAATGAATGCAATTATCTTTTATGAAAAAATCTTGGTTATAAATACTTTTTAATGGCATATAAAAGAATCCTTAAATAAATTTAATTTAATCACACTTTAAAAATTTTTTTAAATTTAATAAAAGATATTTAATAAATTATTGTCAATTACAACAAACAAAAATAATCAAAAATAATTTAAATTAATTCAAATATG
>JAIDMU010000047.1 GCA_029050415.1 Malacoplasma sp. | reverse complement strand
ATAAGGGTTGCGCTCGTTGCGGGACTTAACCCAACATCTCACGACACGAGCTGACGACAACCATGCACCACCTGTCACTTTGTTAACCTCCACTATATCTCTATAGCTTTGCAAAGGATGTCAAACCCAGGTAAGGTTTTACGTGTATCGTCGAATTAAGCAACATGCTCCACCACTTGTGCGGGTCCCCGTCAATTCCGTTTGAGTTTCATTCTTGCGAATGTACTACTCAGGCGGGTAATTTAATGTGTTAACTGCAATCCTGATACATCCCGCACCAAGATTTAATTACCATCGTTTACGGTGTGGACTACTAGGGTATCTAATCCTATTTGCTCCCCACACTTTCGAGCCTAAGCGTCAGTTACAGCCTAAGTTTTCGCCTTCGCCTCTGGTGTTCTTCCATATATCTACGCATTCCACCGCTCCACATGGAGTTCCAAAACTCTCTACTGCACTCTAGACTTACAGTTTCCAATGCATATAACTGTTGGGCAGCTATATTTAACACCAGACTTGTAAATCCGCCTGCGCTCGCTTTACGCCCAGTAAATCCGGATAACGCTTGCATCCTATGTATTACCGCGGCTGCTGGCACATAGTTAGCCGATACTTATTCAAAGGGTACAGTCAAATAGAAAGCATTTCCTCTTCCTACATTTCGTCCCCAATAAAAGAACTTTACAATTTAAAAAACCTTCATCGTTCACGCGGGATTGCTCCATCAGGCTTTCGCCCATTGTGAAAAATTCCCTACTGCTGCCTCCCGTAGAAGTATGGACCGTGTCTCAGTTCCATTGTGGCTGTTTTGCCTCTCAGCACAGCTACACGTCATAGACTTGGTAGGCCATTACCCTACCAACTATCTGATATGCCGCACCTCAATCTTAAAGCGTTGCAAACGCAACTTTAAACATTTTCTCATGCGATAATAATGTCCTATGCGGTATTAGCTAGTTTTTCAACCAGTTATCCCCCACTAAAAGGTATGTTAGATACGTGTTACTCACCCGTTCGCCACTAAGCACAAGTGCTTCGTTCGACTTGCATGTATTAGGCATCCCGCTAGCGTTAATCCTGAGCCAGGATCAAACTCTTAAAATTGACGGATTCTATTTAGTTTTCAAAGAACTTTCTGCTTATGCTTATAAACACATTAAAAAAACTTGTGTTACACAAGCAATATATATTATATACAAAGTTTTAATTTTGAAACATTAAATTTAAAATTATTTTAAATTTCTATATTTTTTTAGAAAAAAGTAAACAAATTTTACTCTTTTTATAATATTTTAGTTTGTTCTATAATATACAGTTATATCTCCTTAAAGACATAACTTTATAAGTATATCATTTTTTTAAATGAATAACAAAATTTTTAAAAAATGTGTAATAAAAAAAGAAATGATTAAATTCATTTCTTTTTAATGTACATAACCATTTGAACCATTTAAATCTCTAAACATAGATTTAACTTTCGAAGTTCTTTTTTCCAAATTTTGTTTTCTTAATTTTAATTTTTCTTTTTCATGTTTCAATTCTGCTAAAAATTTTTGTAAATCATTAGTTATTTTTTTATCAACAACTATTTTTTCATCAGAAATATCTGGTTCAAATTTGTATTGATCATAATTTATTTTGTTTTCAGATTTTGTAATATTATCTTCTACATTTTCTTCATAATCAATTTTTTCAACAGGTGGATCAAAATTTACAAAAAAATCTTTTGAATCTTCATTTTCATTAATTTGATTGTCTACAACAATACTTTCAACAATTGAATCTTCTTCTTTATTTTCGATTGGTAAAATAAATTCAGGTTCAGCATTTTGAATGTCACTAATATCAAAATTAGATTCTTCAATTTCACCATTCTCAAAAAATTCTTTTATCTCATCTGCTAGACTTAAATTTTCTAAATTTTCAATATTTTTGTTATCAGATTTAGGTAAAGATTCAGAAGCTGAAATAAATTCTGATCAGTTTTCTAAAGCATTATTCTTGTTTGTTTCTTCTTGACTTATTTCTTTTTCAAATGAAAACTCTTGTATTTCATTTGGAATTTTTTTATTTCAATCTAAATCATTTAAGGCTTCTAAATCTTCGGTATTTGTTGAGTTTTTTACTAGACTAATTGTTTCTGTTGTTTCATCTAAATTTAAATTCTGGTGTTGATTTCAATCTTCAATTTTCAAATCTAACAAATCAGTGTCTAAGTTTTCATTTATTTCATTTTTAACAGCATTAGTGTCAACTTTTTCTTCATTGTTTGAAATAACATCTTTATTTCAATCAGTTAAATCTAGTGAAGATATCTCATTATCTATATTATTT
>JAIDMU010000046.1 GCA_029050415.1 Malacoplasma sp. | reverse complement strand
CGCCCACCGAGAGCTCCCCGCGGACGAGCGGCGGCAGCGTCAGCTGCGTATACGAGACAGGCATTAGCTACATCAATTTCTTTATTAATAATAATTTTTTCATTATTACTTACACCAAAATCTCTAATATACTTTTGAAAAACATTTAAATTAGTTTGAAAATCTGTAACTAAAGATGAAAAAAGTTTAGGGTTATTAGGAATTTTATAAATTATCATTCCAATTTTTTTACCATCTATTGTTTCAATAAAAGCACCATTTGTAGCATCTTTTACAATAGTGCTTGCAACAAAAGTAGACAAAGAATTATTAAATCCTTCATTTTCTCTTGAAAGTAAAAAATTAAAATTCAATAATTCTTTTGTTAGTTCAACAACTTTTTGATAATCTTTTTCTTTAATTTCTACAATTTCCATAATTAACCATGTTATATAATTTTAACCAAAAAAATAAATTTAAAAATCAAAAAAAGAATTAATTATAAATTCACAAAATTTAACTTTTTTATCATATATTAATAAATTTTCAGTTTCTTTATAATTATAAAAATATTTATCTAATGTTAAATAATAAAAATTTGCATCATCATCAATGTTTATAATATTTACTTTATATGATGAATTTTTTTCTTTAATATAAATGTTCTGATTTTTATAAAAAGAAATATTTTTTTCCTTTTTTATTTGAACAATTTGTAAACTATTAAAACTTACAAGCATACCTGTAAAAAAAGTTTGAATCTCAAAAAAAACTGAAAATAAAATTAAAACAATAAAGAAAAAAGAAACAAAATAAAAAATAATTTTTATTTTAGAAAACACTATTTTATCTCCTTAAAAAAATCAAAATATTTTTTTAATACATTAGAATGTGAAACACAAATAACAAAATTTGATTTAGAAATTGAAGGATAAAAAAGCTTCATAAATAATTCAATATTACTTTCAGAAATGTTTGAAAAACATTCATCTAAAAGGATTAAATTATTTTTCAAGTTTAATAAATTAATTAAATTAGAAAGCTGTGCTTCTCCTTTACTGAATTCATTGGTTGATTTGGATGATAATTTTGTTTCTTTTAAAAATAAAGATAAAGATTTATCTAATCCAGGATTATTGTATAGTATGGCACTATAATCTACATCAACTGCAATTGCATCAGATGGAATATAGCAAATTCTGTTTTCAAAATCTTTCAAATTTATATCTGTATAATTTAAGTCATTGAAAAATAACTCACTTTTTTTATCAATTGGCAAATTTAAAGAAAGAATTTTTAAAAAAGTTGATTTTCCTATTCCATTTTTTCCAAAAATTAAAGTATTATTTTCTAAATC
>JAIDMU010000045.1 GCA_029050415.1 Malacoplasma sp. | reverse complement strand
TTATATCACAGATTAAATAAAAAAATAAAATTAATAGAATTATAAATTTATAATATCTATATATTGTTTTAGTATAAATACTTAATTTATAAGGACTACTATTATGAGAAAATTTGAATTAATAAATGAAAATGGATTTACTTTTAGATATAGAAAATCAAATAATAATACTACAAAAAATATTTTGTTTGTACATGGGTTTGCAGTAACTTCTGAATATCATGATGATTATGTAGAAAAATTTTTTGATGAATACAATTATTATGCAATTGAGTTACCAGGTCATGGGTATGCAAAATTAAAACATGTTTCACAGTTAGATCCATTTTTTTATGCTAAATATGTGTCTGATTTTATTAAACTTAAAGGTTTTGAAGACTTGGTTTTAATTGGACATTCAATGGGAGGTGGAATATCTTTAATGGTTGCTAACCAAGTTGCAAATCAAATTAAAAAAGTTATTGTTGTAACTCCTATGAATAGTTCAGTTTGATTTAGTTTGAAAGGTCTTAATAGCTTAAAATTGTTACCTGATTCAGTTGAAAAAAACTGAAAATATAAAAATATTTTGGTACATGAACCTGATAAACATTATAGTGGTATTGAAGATGAAATAATAAAAAGAGAAACTGAATATCTTTCACTTCACATGAAGGATTTTAAAATTTTAAGAAAAAAAATGATGAGTTTAAAATTATATTCTGAACTTAAAGATTGTGAGGAAGATAACCCTATAAAGACTTTACTAATTTTAGGAAGACATGATAGAGTAATTAGTTGTGGATCAACTAAAAAAAGATTTGAAAATATTGATAATTATCAAACTGTTATTTTTGAAAATTCTGCTCATTTACCTTTTATGGAAGAAAACCAAAAATATGTAGACTTAGTTCTAGATTTTGCAAATAATGATTTTTTTGATGTTTCAAATTATTCTGATGATGAAAATGAGATGGTTCAAGAAAATAATGATTTTAAACAGGAGTCTCAACAACCAGCAGTTGAATATAATGCTTTTGAAAAACAAAATGAAAATGATCAAATCAATCAAGATAATCAAAATATAATAGATGAAAATAATAATTTGGTAGATGGTGAATAATATGGAAATCATTCTAAAAGGAATAGGTGCAAGTGAAGGAATAGCAATTGCCAAAGTTTTTTTATTGAAAAAACCTAATTTTTTGATTTCAGATTCTAAGATCTCAGATATAGATTTTGAAATTAAAAGAATTAGTGATTCTATATTAAAAGCAACTGAAGAGATTAATAAAATTAAAGAAATTGCTATTTCAAAAATAGGTTATGATAAAGCTTTAGTTTTTGATGCACATGCACAAATTGCAAATGATCCAGAAGTTAGATCTAGAATTGAAAGTTTAGTTAAAGAAAATAAATTTAATGGAGCTTATGCAATTGAAACAGCTTTCAATGAAATACATGATATTTTTGCAAATATGGATGATGATTATTTTAAACAAAGAGCAAGTGATGTAAATGATGTTAAAGAAAGAATATTATCAACTTTTTTAAATATAAAACTTCCTAATTTATTAACAATTAAAGAAGAAGTTATTATTATTGCAAATGATTTAACACCTTCTGAAACTGCTTTACTTGACAAAAAATATGTTAAAGGATTTTTGACAAATGTTGGTGGTAGAACAAGTCATGCTGCACTAATGGCTAGAACAATGGAAATTCCTGCAGTTTTGGGCTTAAAAGACATTACTGAAAAAGTTAAAGAAAATGAAATTATTGCAATGGATGGAAGCAATGGTGAAGTTGTAATTAGTCCATCAAATAAAAATTTTTGATTAGAAAAAATTAACAAATTTGAAATGGAAAAAATTGAACTAAAAAAATATGTCAATTTGAAAACAAAAACATTAGATAATCATGAAGTTGATGTTGTTGCAAATATAGGTAAGCCTGATGATGTAAGTAAATTGGAAAATTATGGATCTGAAGGAGTTGGTTTGGTTCGTTCTGAATTTTTGTATATGGAAAATAATAATTGACCAACTGAAGAAGAACAATTTTTAGCTTACAAACAAATTTTAGAAAACCAAAAAGAAAAATTGGTTATTGTTAGAACTTTAGATATAGGTGGTGATAAGAAGTTAAAGTATTTTGAATTTCCACCTGAAATGAATCCTTTTTTAGGTTATCGTGCAATTCGTTTTTGTTTAAAAAATGAAAATATTTTTAAAACTCAAATTAGAGCACTATTAAAAGCATCTGTATTTGGAAAATTAGGGATAATGTTTCCAATGATTGCTACCATTGATGAATTTTTAAAAGCTAAAGCAATTGTAGAGGATGTAAAAAAAGAATTAGATTCTCAAAAAATAAAATTTGATAAAAAAGTTTTAGTTGGAATGATGGTGGAAATTCCATCGACTGCATTTATGGCAGATAAATTTGCTAAGTATGCTGACTTTTTTTCTATTGGAACAAATGATTTAGTTCAATATACTTTTGCAGCTGATAGAATGTCTGAAAATGTATCATATTTATATCAACCAAATAATCCTGCATTATTAAGAGCGATAAAAGAAACAATTGAAGGTGCTAGTAAATATAATAGATTTGTTGGGATGTGTGGTGAAATGGCTGGTGATATTAGATCAATTCCAATTTTACTTGGTTTAGGTCAAAAAGGTTTGGATGAGTTTAGTATGTCAGCTTCTTCAATTCCAAAAGCTAAAAAAATTATTTGTTCATTAAAACATAGTGATTGTATTGAATTAGCAAATCAAGCTATCAATTGTGAAACTGAAATTGAAGTTAATAAATTAGTTGAAACATTTTTACAAAAAAGAAATTTAATTTAGTATTATATACATATTGACAACTTATTGATATAATTATAATAGTCAATAACATTGCGAGTTTGTGGTTCAAGTGCATGAAAAATTGATTGTTTTTTCATAGCAAATTCGCTAATTTATAAGTCGCTTGGAAGAATAATTAGTTAGCTTATTGATACCTTTTTCTCTTGTCCGATGTTTAAAAACAAGAAAAAGTTAATGAAATTTGTTTTAAAAGCTTTCTTTTAAAAACTTGAAACTCTGTATAAATTGTAAATAGACTAATTAAAGAGATAAATTTATATTGTTGATTTGGTTCTGTCATTTGCAAATGCATTTGAAAGTAGATAGTTTTAAATTTAATTTTATTTAAAAGCATATTTAATACCTAGGTTAGTAATTTATTAATTATGAGTTTATTTAGATGAAAATATTAAATCTAGTTATACTTATCAAAGTGTTTGAGTATTTATATAAAATTAATTTTGAGTGGTTTTTAG
>JAIDMU010000044.1 GCA_029050415.1 Malacoplasma sp. | reverse complement strand
ACATTTAAATATTCAGCACACAGATTATTTAATTTAACTAGTTTATGAAAATCTTTTTCACTAATAATAATTCTTTTGTTTCTGCTAGAAATAATATATTTTTTTAGTGCAGAAATCAGCTCTTTTGTGTAATCATCATGATTAAAGAATTTTTCTTCAATTTTATAATAAAAGCTTCAGTTTCTTTTTATCTCTGTTTTGTTTGTTTCTAAAACATCAAGTTTATATAAAATTTGTTTTTTTGTTTCATAAAAATTTACTGGTTGAAATCCTATTTTTAAAAAACAAAAACCTTGTTCTTGAATGTTGTTTATAGTAGAAGCTGATTTATTAGTTTTGTTTTGATTAATATTAATTCTTCTTAATCCTTTAGTATTTGTTTTGTAAATTTCTTTGATTATTTCTTCTTTGTTTTTTTTCTGTCATTCAACAAAAATACAATATAGTAACCAAGCATCATATTGTGCATCATGTAATTCATTTTCATTAACATTTATTTTAAAAAAATTTGATAATCTGTTCAGTGATCAAACTTCTTTGGTCATTGAAATTTTTTTTCATTCATTTTGCAAATCAATATATTGAACATTAAGTGGTTTACTTAAAAATTTTTTAGACATTTCATTTAAGAAATGAAAATCAAAACCACCATAAGAAACTAAAACAGTATTATTTAAATATCTATAGATTTTTTCTATAATTCTTATATAAATCATTCCTTTTTCTATTTTTTTGATATTTTTAGAAACCATTTTATAAACATGAGGAGAAATTTTACATTTAGGATTACAAAATCAATTTTTTTTGTCTATTTCACCATTTGTTTTTAGTTTGATTGCACCAAATTGTAAAAGTCTTTTTGGTTTATCATTAGCTTCAATATCAACAAAAACTATATCTTTATTTTCAGGAATATTAATCATATTAATTATTTGTATATAAGAAATTCTAACTGAATTTAATATGATTATTAAACTATAATTATTAGTTTTAATAATGCTTTTATAATTAAATCTAGTTACTAAGCAATTAATATTTAAATTATAATAAATAAAGA
>JAIDMU010000043.1 GCA_029050415.1 Malacoplasma sp. | reverse complement strand
TAATTATCCTTATGACATCACATGTTTTTTAGGTATTATTAAAAAGCATAATTTTGAACTTGCAGTTCAAAAATTAAATGAATTAAATATTAAAAAAATAGTTCCAGTTTATTTTAATTATTCTCAAAAAAATTACACACTAAATTTTGAACGTTTAGAAAAAATAATTTCTGAATCTAAAAAACAATGTAATCGAAAATCTGATTTAATTATTACCAATCCAATAGTTTTTAATGATCTAATAAATGAACTTGGTAATTATGAAAATAATTTTTTAGCTTATGAGAAACAAAAATACAGCGAATGAGATAAAATAAAACAAGACACAAACAGGAGTTTAAATAAAATTTCTTTTATAGTTGGTCCAGAAGGTGGATTTAGTGAAAAAGAAATAATAGAATTACAAAAAAAGTGTTTATCTTTGAAATTAACTAATACAATTTTAAAGTCAGAAACAGCAGTAATTTATTTAGCTTCAATTTTGATAGAAAGGTTTTTTTGTGAGAAATAATATTCTTAACCACATGTTACAATTAGCTAATGTAACTTTTATATTTGGAATAGTTTTAACTACAATTTTGGTTAATCAAAGCAAAAGCATAGAAGTTGATTGACCAGTTTTATACATTCCATGTATTATTTTTTTTATTATTAGTTTAATAGCTGCAACAGTTTTTGCAGTTTACAAAAAAAACTATTTTATTTTAATTAGTATGCATATTTCTAAAAAAAGCATATCTTTGTATAAATTAAGTGTTTATATGCTGTTTATAAATATTTTTATAGCTATTATTATGATTTTTTTAGGTTCTTTCTTTTTACTAATAAATTCAAACACTAAGAATGCTACATTTTTTCAAAATGGCTATTTTTATATTGTTATTGCTTTAGAAATGATTTTAACATTAGTTGATGTTGGAATAGATGCAATTAGTAAACTAAAAACTAAAGTAGATTTGTCATTAAAACGTGGTGGTAGTGACTTGCTGTTATCAAAGGATTATACTAATGAAAAACTTGAATCAAAATCAAACACAATTACAAAAAATTAATACTTTTGCCATTCATACTTTAGGGTGTAAGGTAAATCTTTTTGAATCAAATGTAATTCGAAATGACTTACTTTTAAATGGTTTAGTTGAAGTACCTTTTGATTCAAAAGCAGATGTTTACATTATTAACACTTGTTCTGTAACTAATAAAGCTGACTCCAAATCAAAACTATATATTAGAAAAGCCTCTAGAAGCAACAAAAATGGTATTGTTGTAGTTGCTGGGTGTATGTCCCAAATTAATAAAGATTTGATGAAAGAATTAAAAATAGATATTCAAATTGGTAATAAGTTTAAATATAGTATTTATGATTTGCTTTTAAATTATTCAAAAAATAAAGAAAAAATTTTAAAGATTGAAAATTTATTAAAAGAAAAAACTTTTGAAAAAAATGAAAGTATTAGTTTTAAAGAAAATACAAGAGCTTTTATTAAAATTCAAGATGGTTGTAATTTTATGTGTTCTTATTGTATTATTCCATTTTCAAGAGGAAGACAAAGATCAAATGATTTACAAATAATTATTAGTGAAATTGAAAAACTTGTTGATGAAGGTTTTAAAGAAATAGTTTTAACAGGTGTTAATACTGCTGGTTTTTTAGATAAAGATAAAAATAATTTTTTTGATTTATTATTTTCTATAAACCAAATTAAAAAAGATTTTAGAGTAAGAGTTTCATCTGTTGAACCTTTTCAAATAAATGACAAGATAGTTAATTTAATAGCAAGTAATCCAAATAGATTCTGTCAACATTGACACATTTGTTTACAATCTGGTTCTGATAGTGTTTTAGAAAAAATGAATCGAAGATATGTAACAAGTGAATATGAGCAATTAATTAATAAAATTAGAGCAATTAATCCAAATACTTTGTTTACTACTGATTATATTGTTGGTTTTCCTTCAGAAAGTGAAAATGATCATTTAGAATCAATTAATTTTTTAAAAAAAATAAAGTTTTTTGATATGCATATTTTTCCTTATTCAAAAAGAGTTGGTACAAAATCTTCTAACTATAAAGATATTCATGATGCAACAAAAAAGGAAAGATTTAAAAGTATTGCTGCTTTAAATTTTGCAAATAAATTTTCAATTTTAAAATCAAAAATAGGTAATGAATTAGAAGTTATTTTTGAACATAAAAACCCTAGCGATAAATATTATAGTGGATATAGTTCAGAGTATTGTAGAGTATTTGTAAAATCAGAATATCCTTTGGAAAATAAAATTTATAAAGTTAAAATTCAAAAAGTATTAGCAGATGGACTTTTTGGAATAATTCAATCTTAATAAATCTAAGAAACTTCTTAGATTTATTTTTTTTAAAATTTATAAAAATAAATTTTAAGTATCATTTTTTAAATTATATAAATTAAAAAAAATTAAGATTTATTGTATTATCTTATGAGAATGTTTTGGAGGATGGTTTATTTATGGATGTATTTATGCAAGTTATTGGGTATATAGGGGCTATAGGAATAGCATTTTTTAGTTTTCCTGAAATTATTAGATGTTTTAAAAATAAAAATACAGTTAATGTTAATGTATGACTTTTTGGATTATTAGCAGTAAGTTCTGCTTGTTTTTGGATTACAGGATTTTATAATGTTTCTAAAGATGTTGAAGCAGGAGCTGATTTTTCATTTGGATTAGCAGTAGCAATAGCAAATGTATTTAGTTTTCTTTCACCAGTTATTATTTTGTTTTATAAATTAGTTAATGTAATGAAAGCAAAAAAGCATGGAATGACTGAAAAAGAATTTCATGAAAAAAAAGCAAATAATTAATTTTGTTGTGAAATTAATTATTTTTTAAATAAAACCAGAATTAACTTCTGGTTTTGATTTTTTATAAATTAAATTTCATATTTTATTTTTTTATTTCTTTTAATAACTTATCATATTTGGATTTAAATTCATATCATTTTTTTTCATCAATAAAAAGATTAATAACATTTGAAATAGTTATATTTTCACTAGATAAATAATTTATTGCTTCATTAAAATTATTTATATTTTTATCTCCTCTAGCTTGGCATGTATC
>JAIDMU010000042.1 GCA_029050415.1 Malacoplasma sp. | reverse complement strand
CAAGACAAAATAATATTTAAAAAAGCAAAAAAATAATCATTTTCTAAATACTCTCTTTTTTTGGCAAGTAAAGAATTATCTTTATTAAAAATTTTTTCATTCAAATATTCTTTTCAAGAATTTTTTAATTCATCTAATGACTTTTTACTAAGAATTTTGTTTTTTGAAAGTGATTTATTTTTTTTGTTTTTAAAATCGTCTTCTTCATATAAGTCCATAATTCCTAAAATATTATTTACAGAGAGAGGATAAATTTCTTTTAATATAAAACTTTTAACCATTGAATTTAAATAAAACTTTTCAATGATATCACCAAACATTTCAAGTTTTTTTAACTCTCCACATACTAAAGAAAAGCCACCTGAAATACTTTTTTTCTTATCATCAATAACAAAAGCAATTTCAATTTGCTCTACAAAATCATATAGATAACTTTGTGGGTCAACATTTAAACAATAAATATATCTTTTTTCAGAATAAACATTACCTATAATTTTTAAGTCTTCAAATTCAAATTTTTCAAAAACAAACATTGGTTGTTTTCAACTTGTTATTTCTAATGTAGAAAAAAGGTCATAAATTTTATTACCAGTTTTGGCTACCATTTTTCAAACAACTTGATTCAATAAATATTTAATGTTGTTGTGATCTAAAATTGCTTGTGAATCAAAAAACTTACTAGATTCTTCAGAATTTAGTTTAGCTATCATTTTATGTTTTTTTGATTTTAAATAACCAGATTTAGTAATGGTATTATTAGTTCCACTAAAAAATTTATCATTAACTTCTTCTATATAAAATGGGAGAAAGTTTTTTAACTTAAAATCTTTAATGAAAGAATTATCTCTTTTCATATTTCCTCCCAATCATTTACATAAATTAATTTAAATTTTTTGTTTCATTTTTACTCTTAATAATATCAAGACTTAAGCATATTAATTTTAATGTAAGTTAAGATAAATTTTTTACTTTTTTAAAATAAAAAAAATATGTAGTAATCCAATAGTTGTTACCACATATTTAATTGCTAATTTTTTTCAAGTTTTCTATAATTAATTTCTTCTCAAGAGTTTTGCATATTTAATGAAAAATCATAAAAACTATTAGTTAATTTTTCAAAAGATAAATTTGATTGAGTAAATCCAGTAGCAATTGTATTTTTTGATTCATATTTATAAACTAATTCAACTGAATTATTGTTAGTAATTTTTTGTGTTGCATCATAGAATATATCAATTCCATCAAATTTCTCTGTATCAGAGACAAAATAATTAGTATAGTTTAACATATTAGCAACACCAACTGATGGTGCTCCAACAATTGCTTCAGTTAAAAATCCTTCAATTGCATTACTATCAATTCTTATTTGCTGAGTTCCTCAATAAATTCCTACTACTTCAAATTTATTAGAATTTCGACTTGTTTCTTTTATAAGCATACTACCTGAAGATCCACCAGCTGATTTTGCTGCTAATAATCAATAAAAACCAACATTCAAATATTCAATTTTTTCATTCTTTTCATTAAAATAATCAATTTTGTTAGGTTCTCAATTGTCTCCTTTTTTTAGATACTGATGGATACCAGAAGCTAGTCCGTTGTAGTTGCTTTCATTAATAACATCATTATTATTGTTTAAAGAAGAAGCAGTTTTAAATTTCGAAAATCCAATTCATTCAGTTTTACCTTTATTATTTTTATTACCTAGTGAAGGAAACCCACCCATGAAAAATTCAGTTGATTTTATATACTCATTAAATTTATTTTCATCACTTAAGTTAATTGGCTCACTTGAAAATTCAGTTGGAGTTGAATCATATACTTTAAGTCAATTTGCAAAATCTGAGTTAGAAGATTTTGAAGAACTAAGATCAAATTTTAAAATTGAAAAATCAATAACTTGTTTGTAATTTCCAAATTTACTATTGTATGAACTATATGATTTTCCAAAAGTTGAATTCATATCACTTGCATCAGGTAAGTAAACAATCTCTGGAATGTTTGTACCCAAATCAACAATTTTTAAATTTTTGTCATCATAAATTTGGTCAACACTTTCATTCATATTTAAATTTACATATCCTAAATAAACATTTGTAAGTGATAGGTTAGTAAAATTGTTTTCAGTACCGTTTTCTGTGAAATCTTTTCCGCCATAATTTAAAGCAGCAGCAACATGAACATTTGTTGCTATGTAATAGATGTCTTTATCTTTTTCTTTATTAAAAATTCACCCTGTACCATTTATGATTTTTCCATCTCTTTGAGAATTTGAATAAAGAAATTGCATAGAAAAAGTTCTGTGAGTAATATAATCCATTGCATTCTTAGAAGTTTGACTTTCATCCTTCATATATTCATGTGAAAGAGTTTCTCTAGAAGAACCAGTAGGAGCATTTCTATTAACTAAGAAAAAAACTATTAAAACTATAGCAACAATAAGAAAACATACAACTATTGTTGAAATAAAAATAGTAAAAATTGTTTTTTTCTTCTTATCGCCTTTAAAACTAAATTTTCTTTTTTTATCTCCTGAATCATCACCATAATCAGATTTAGATTTTTTTCTATCACTATAATTATTTTGATTATACTGATTTTCATAAGCATCATTTTCATAGTCAAATGTGTCTACTTCAATCTGATTCTCAAAATATTTTGGTTCACCATAAAAATTATCATAACAATTATTTTTTTTATTTTTTTTGTAAGGTTTTTTATAGTCATAATCGTTTTGATAATTATTATTTTTTCTATTACCAGAGTTATTTTTATTGTTATTAAATCCATTATCTTCATAATAGTTTTGAGAATTTTGAGTTTCATAACTATCATATCCATTTTCATAGTCATTATTTGCAAATATTTTTTGACTTAGATTTTTTATATAGTTTTTATTTTTATTTTTTTTATTGTGATTATTTCTATAAAACTCTTGTTGTTTTCGAAAGTTATTACCATAATCATAATGGTCGTTATTTTTTAAACAATAATCATCATAGTATTCAAAGCCACTGTTTTGGTAATTATCTGCTTGGTAATTGTCTGTATAGTTATCTGCCTGGTAATTATTCCTATCATTTTTTCTTCTATTATTTTTTTGATTAGAAAAACTTTTATACCCATTTATATAATCTTCATTTAAATTATTTTGATTTTTATCATAAAAGGAATCAAAACCATTTCCATTTTCAAAATATTGATTATCATCATAAGGATATTGATCATCATATCAAGATTTGTTTCTATTTTTCTTGTTTCTATTTCTATAATTTTTCTTTCCCACAAAAACCCCATATATTAAATGGTTAAATTAAAATAACTTTAAAATACCCAATCTAACAC
>JAIDMU010000041.1 GCA_029050415.1 Malacoplasma sp. | reverse complement strand
AGATGGGTATAAGCGACAGATTATAATTTTGATTATATGGATTATTACCATATGCATTATTGTTTGGATTACCATATGCATTAATATTTGGGTTTCCATATCCATTATTGTTTGGATTGTCATATCCATTATTGTTTGGACCATTATGTCCATTATTATTTGGATAATTACTCATATACAACTCCTTAATTATTTATATTTTTGATATTAGCAAAAATAATAATTTAAATCAATAAACTAACTTAATTTTCATAAACAAATAATAAAAAAGCAAAAACCAAATCTTTTAGTCTTTGCTTTTTATTCATTATCTAATTAAATTTATATTTTAAATATCAGCATACTTATTAATTCTAAATATTGCTATAGAATTTCTATCTGCAGAATATTTTGTTGTATAAAAACAACCTCAATTAATTCCATAAAGAACAACTCTTAAATAGTCATTATAAAAGTATGATCTTATATTTCTTAAAGATAAATCATCATAAACATCTTTTCACTTATCATTTTGAAAATATCATCTAAATCTATTATCTTCTGTTGGCTTCAAATCAGATTTTCTTCATGCTATTCAATTTCAATCATAAAGACCTCTTTTATTGAATAAAGCATAGATATTTCTTTTGGTTTTATCTTGCATATCAATATAAACAATTTTACAAGTCTTTAAATCATAGAAGAATCTGTCATATAACTGTTTTGATTGTTTAGATCTGTTAGTTTCAGGAATAGGAACATAATTTATGTTTTCATAAAATCAAGACAAACCTAAATCAATAAGTTTTGTTTTTGAGTCTTGTGGTAACAAAATACAAGATTCAGTTTTATTTTGGGCTACTACTAAATATAAGTTTTCATAAGTACTATCTTTTTCATTTATAGGTCTTAATCAAATTTCATTGCTTTCTACATCTCTTTTTAAGCAGAAATCTGAAATTTCTATATTTCTAATTAAAAACAAACATTCTTCATCATCGATTTTAACAGGATCTAATTTTCACTTTTGAAAAGGATTATTAGTACTAGCAACTGTGTAGTTTACAGCATAGTATGTTTGAATTCTTCCAATAATTTTTGGAGTTAAAGCTCATGAAAATTCAAAGCTATCATTTGTTCAACTAATACATTGAAAAGAATCATAAATAAAACTTGGTATTGATTGTGAATTTGTTTGTAATTCTTTTAAACATACCAGTGTTGGGTAACAAGCTCTAGATACTTCAGATGTTGATAAAATAAATTCTTTTTTTGAGCTTTCACCTCTTAAATAAACTTTAACTGGATAAGCTTTACTAAAATCTGCTGGTTCATAAGGTGGTGTTAAATCTAAATTTTCAACTACTCTTTTTGTGTCATAGTAACATTTTAATTTTTCACCAGGTTTTAAATCTCTTTTACTACGATGTGGTGATTCTGGATTTAATGAGCAAGCAAAACCTAATGATGAAGAAACTCCTCCAGAAGCATCTGCTTCTACCAATTGACTTGGCATACTTACAGTAGATGGAGTTACTAATGTTGCTCCTTCAGTATAAGGTAAATCATTTGCATAAGTATCTGCTTCTACATAATGACTATTAAGCATTTCTGGTTCATTTATTCTTGGTGTATAGTATACTGTTCTTCCTGGGTGTCTAATGTGTGTTGGAAGAATAGATACAGAGTCAATTCTTCAAGCAGCTCTAACTCTTTCTCTTGGAATAGGACCTACATTAAATCATTCTCTTTGGTAAGCAAATTCTCTAAATATAGCATCTACTGCATCAACTGCTGTTTGTAAATCACCTTCTTCAAATTCAATTTGTCCTGTACTTATTCTTTGATGATAGAAACTTGCTGTTCTTTCAGCACTATAAACATTTTCATCAGCTCTTATTTCATAAAGATAATATTCAAGTGGATCTTCTGGTTCATTTAACATTCCTCCAAAAAATCTCAAACTAGAATCTGGTGAATCTGAACCTGATATTATTCCTCGTTCTTCTATCTTCTGGTATTTCATCTCCTAACGAATATCCTAAAATATGTTGGAAAAAATTTCTATTATTTCCTCAAGGTGTAAAACCTTGTTCAAATATTTCACTTGGTTCTCTAAAGTCAATTCTATAAATTAAACCTGGACAACCTTGTGCATTTCTTCTTGGGTGTGATATAGGCATAAAAATCATCTCCTTTTTTTCTTTATCACAACTTCATAGTACTACTAAGCAAATTACTGTCAATAGTTCAAAGCAAAAAATTTTTAATTTTTAAAAGAATAGATTGTCTTAATAAAGAC
>JAIDMU010000040.1 GCA_029050415.1 Malacoplasma sp. | reverse complement strand
ATCAAATTCTTCTATATTTAAAATATCTTTTTTTTTGTCAAATAAAATAGTTTCTTTATTTGATAATTTATTTTTTTTAAAAGAAAAACTTTCATTTATTATTTCTCTATTATTTTTTATTGATATTGAATATTTATAAAATATATCATCTATAACAAAAAGTAGTTCAAATGATAAAGGTTTTTTTTCATCAAATAAATTTAATCTTTCTTGAGGAAAAATGAAACTGTTTGAGATTATTTTATAAAAAGTTGATAAAGCTGCAAGAATTGCTGTTTTACCACCACCATTTGGACCATAAAAACAAATTACAGGTAAAAATTTTTTACCAACAGAATTATTGTTTATTAGACTATTTTTATGATTTTTTATGCTTCTAATTGCTTCAAAACTTATGGTTTGTTTTCTTTTAAAAGGACCAAAATTTTCAAAACTAAAACTAACTATCATATTCATTTACCTAATTAACCTTTTAACAAATTTAATAATATCAATAAAATGTAAAAAAACTACAAGTTTTATAAAAAAATACAATTTTTATTATTTTTTTTAATATTTTTTGTAGTTTTTTTACATATTTTAATATATTTAAGAAATATTTTATCTTGCTATTTTTTGATAAAAGATAAGAATTGTATTTTTTAAATAAAATAAAAGTTTGAAACTTAACTTAAGTGATATAATAATCAAGTATGCATTAATTATTGAGATTGCTGATACACCAATATTAGTTGTCGGGATTATCAGGGAACTCATTGTTAATGGTAAATTGGTTAAAAACCAATAGTATTTTGAAAGGACAACTTATAAATAAATATGAAAAATGAGATGAAGATTAAATTATTTTCTTATGATCATAGGTTGCTAGATCAATCTGTAAGAAAAATAATTAAAAGTTCACAGGATAGTGGTGCTAAGGTTAAAGGACCTATTCCACTTCCTACAAAAAAAGAAATATTTACGATTTGTCGTTCTCCACACGTAAATAAAACTTCTAGAGAACAATTTGAAAGAAGAACACATCAACGTTTGATTATTTTGGTTAATACTACAGAAAAAACAAAAGAGTACTTGAAAAATATCATAATACCTTCTGGAGTTGATATCCAAATCACACTTAAATAATTATTTGGAGGAGTAATATTATGAAAATGATTCTTGGAAGAAAAATAGGTATGATTCAAAGTTTTTTAGAAGATGGAACTAAAATACCTGTTACAGTTATTCATGCTGAACCAAATGTAGTATTAGAAAATAAAACAAAAGAAAAAAATGGTTATGTAGCAACAAAAATTGCTTATGGCAAAATAGAAGAAAAAAAATTAAATAAACCACAAAAAGGTTATTTTAAAAAACTTAAAGCTGAACCACACAAATACACTAAAGAATTAAGAGATGTATCTGGTTACAATGTTGGTGACAAAATTTTAGTTGATGTATTTAATTCTGGTGATAAAGTTGATGCTCAAGGAATTACTAAAGGAAAAGGATTCACTGGAGCAATTAAAAGATGAAACTTTAAAGTAGGACCACTAGGTCATGGTGCTGGATACCCACACAGATATCAAGGTTCTATCTCTTTTGGTAGAGGGGGTAGCCAAGGACAAAGAGTTCCTAAAGGACAAAGAATGTCTGGACATTATGGACATGAACTTGTAACTATCAGTAATTTAACTGTTATTGGTACTGAAGTTGAAAAGAATTTAATTTTAATTAAAGGATCAGTACCTGGACCAGTTAATAGCTTGATTTTATTAAAAACAACAGTTAAAAGAAAGAAACAAGTTAATCCTTTAAAACTTTCTGATCCAGAAGCAGTTGCTAAAGCTATTAAAGAAAAAGAAGAACAAGCTAGACTTGCACAAGAAGCTAAAAAAGCAGAAGCACATCAAAAAGCAGAAGCTGAAAAAGAAGCAAGAAAACAAGAAATGATAGCTAAACAAAAAGCTGCTGAAGAAAAACAACATGCTCAACAAGAAGCAAAAGCAGAAGCTGCTGAAAATAAAACTGATGAAAAGAAAGAAGGAGATAAATAATGAGTTCTGTTAAATTATTAAAAGACCTTTTAGGAAATACTGAAGAAGTAGAACTAAAAAATAATAAACTTTTCATCAAAGAGATTAATACTCAAGAACTATTTAATTCAGTATTAGTAGCTAATGCTAATGAAAGACAATCAACTGCTTCAACTTTGACTAAAGCTGAAGTTAGAGGTGGGGGAAGAAAACCTTATAAACAAAAACATACAGGTAGAGCAAGACAAGGTTCAATTAGAAACCCTCATTATGTTGGTGGTGGAAGAGCATTTGGACCAACTCCTGAAAAGAACTATACTTTAAAGCAAAATTCAAAAGCATACAAATTAGCTTTTAAATCAGCAATGACTTTAAAGTTAAATGAAAAAGGTTTAAATTTGTTAAGCAACAAAATTGAAATGAAAGAACCTTCTACTAAAACAATTTCTAAATTATTAAAAAAGGTTTCTTATGATAATAAAAAAATTCTTTTTGTTATTAATGAAACAAAAAATGAAAACTTTTTAAAATCTTGTCAAAATTTGGAAAAAGTAGTTTCAAAAACATGAAATCAAGTTTCTGCAAAAGATATTCTTAATAGTGATATAGCTGTTATTCAAGAAGATGCTTTTAATAAAATTAGTGAGGTATTTGCATAATGGATTTGTTAAGCGTAATTGTAAAACCACTTCATTCAGAAAAATCTTATTCATTAAGAAATGAAGATGTAAAAAAATATGTTTTTGAAGTAAATAAAAATGCTAATAAATATGAGATAAGCTTAGCATTTCAATTAATTTATGGAGTTGTTCCTGAAAAAGTTAATATTGTTAACAGAAAACCAGCTCCTACAAGAACTGGTACTAGAAATCCAGGAATGACTAAAGCAAAAAAAATTGCTTACATCACTTTACCTCATGGTGTTGATATCCAAGTAGAAGAAAGTGATCAACCTAAAGAAAAAGAAACTAAAAAAGACATTCCTAATAAGGATTTAAAAAAAGAAAATAGAGAAGAAAAAAAAGAAAAACCTAAAAAAGGTGTTTTATCTAAATTAGTAAAAACTTCTCCAAAAGCAAAATAGAAAATATAGTTAGGCGAAAAGCGAAAGGAAGCAGATATGCCAATTAGAAGAGTCAAAGCAAGAAGTAGTGGAATTAGACAAACAATAATTATTGATTACAAAAAAGTTCTAACTACTTCTGTTCCTGAAAAATCTTTAGTAGTTGCTATTAAAAAGCATTCAGGAAGAAATAATAATGGAAAAATAACTGTAAGACACCACGGTGGTGGTTACAAAAAGAAATATCGTATTATTGATTTTAAAAGAGACAAAATTAATAAAGTTGCTACAGTTAAATCAATTGAATATGATCCAAATCGTACATCTTTCATTTCATTAGTAGTATATGAAGATGGTGAAAAAAGATATATTATTACTCCAAAAGATTTGAAAGTTGGAGACAAAATATTATCAAGTAACAAACAAATAGACATTAAAGTTGGTAACGCATTACCAATTTCATTAATTCCAGAAGGTACTTTTGTTCACAATATTGAATTATACCCTGGTCGTGGTGGACAAATGATTAGATCAGCGGGATCTTCAGCACAAATATTAGGTAAAGATGAAACTGGAAATTATATGATTGTAAAACTTTCATCAGGTGAAGTTAGAAAAGTATCTAACTTGTGTATGGCAACAGTTGGTGTTGTTTCAAATGAAGAACACAACTTAGTTGTTGTAGGTAAAGCTGGTATTAATAGACATAAAGGAATTAGACCAACAGTAAGAGGTTCAGCAATGAATCCAAACGATCACCCACATGGGGGTGGTGAAGGTAGATCACCAGTTGGACATGATGCTCCAAGAACTCCATGAGGTAAAAGACATATGGGTGTTAAAACAAGAAATAAAAAGAAAGCATCTAATGCATTGATTGTTAGAAGAAAGAAATAATATTGAGAGGTTAATAAGATGTCAAGAAGTTCAAAAAAAGGTCCATATGTTGAACCTAGCTTAATGAAAAAGGTGCAAACTATGAAATCAAGTGACAAAAAGAAACCAATTAAAACATGATCTAGAAGAAGCACAATTTTTCCAGATTTTGTTGGTTTGACTTTTGAAGTTCACAATGGAAAATCATTTATTAATGTTTATGTAACTGAAGATATGATTGGTCATAAACTTGGTGAATTTGCACAAACAAGATCATTTAAACAACACACAAGCAATAGAAAAGATTTAGCTAAGTAAAAGGAGTAAAAAATGCAAGCAAAAGCAAGTCAAGCAAATATTCATGTTTCACCAAGAAAAGCTAAACTAGTGTGTGATTTAATTAAAAATAGACCAGTTACAGAAGCTTTAACAATTTTAGAAAACACTCATAAAAAAACTGCTATATTTTTAAAAAAATTATTGCATCAAGCAATTGCTAATGCAACTAACAATCATGCAATGCAAGCTGATAAATTATATGTTTATACAGTTGTAGCAAATCAAGGATCAACATTAAAAAGAACAATGCCAAGAGCAAAAGGGTCTGCTGATTTAATCAGAAAAAGACACACTCATTTAAAAATTGTTTTATCAGATGATCAAAATGAAAGAAAAAAAGAAATTGATGCTATCAAAAAAAGAATTAAAAAAAGAGCAACTAATAATAAAGGTTATTCAGCAAAACAAAGAGCTGCAAATGAAAAAGGTTTAAAAACAGTTGAAAAAACTAAAAAAGCAAAAGTATCTAAACCTGAACCAAAAAAAGAAGTTGCTAAAGTTAGTAAACCAGTTTCTAAAGTTCAACCAAAAAAAGAACCTAGTAAAGAAACTAAACCAGTTAATAATGCAAAAGTTAAATCAAGTGTTTCAAACAAATCAAAAATTACTAGCAAATCAACTAGTAAAAAACCTACATCTTCAACAAAAGCAAAATAGCAAATTTAAGGAGTTATTATGTTAGAACCAAAACGTACAAAATATAGAAAACCACATAAAGTTAGTTATGAAGGAAAAGCCAAAGGTAATAAATATGTAGCTTTTGGTGAATTTGGATTAATGGCAACTTCAGGAGCATGAGTTTCAAATAGACAAATAGAGTCAGCTCGTATTGCTATTTCAAAAGCACTTGGAAAAACTGGAAAAATGTGAATTAGAATTTTTCCACACTTATCATTAACAAAAAAACCTTTAGAGGTTCGTATGGGTTCTGGAAAAGGTTCACCAGAAAAATGAGTTGCTGTAGTTAAAAATGGAACTGTAATGTTTGAAGTTGCAAACATCCCAGAAGAAGCAGCAAAAGCAGCATTAAAAAATGCAGGTAATAAACTTTCTGTTAATTGAAAAATAGTTAAGAAAGGAGAAATTGCACATGATTAAGGATTTAAGAACAAAAAGTGATAATGAATTGGGTAATTTAATTTCTAAACTAAAAGTTCAATTACTGGAAATGAGATTTAAGATTGCTAATGGTGAAGTAGAAGGCATTCATAAATTAAAAGAAATTAGAAAAACTATTGCAATGGCAATGACAGTACTTTCTGAAAGAAATGTGAAAATTTCTTTTTCAACATTCAACACACAGTTAATTAAAGAAAAAGATGGTAAACAACAAATTATTGGTTTACCAATTGTAAGTGAAAAAGATAGCAAAACTGTTTCTAATAATAAACCAAAAAAAGAAGCAGATAAAAATGTTAATAAACAACCAAAACAAGAAGTAAAAAAAGAAACAACTTTAAAAAAAGTTGAAACAAAAAAAGTTGATAGCAAAAAACCAGAAACTAAAAAGAACACTAGCAAATCAACTAATACAGTTAAAAAAGCAACAAGTGATTCTAAAGTTGCTTCAAAAAATAAACCAAAAACTGCTAATAAACCAACTAGCAAAAAACCTACATCTTCAACAAAACCAAAAACACCAGCGAAAGGAAAGAAATAATTATGGGTCAAAAAGTTAATCCAAATGGTTTAAGAATCGGAATTATTAGAAATTGAGAATCAAGATGAATAGCTAAAGATAACAAACAAACAGCTTTATGATTGGTTCAAGATGATAAAATAAGAAAACATATTTTTAAAGTTTGTAAAGCAGCACAAGTTTCACATGTTGAAATTGAAAGGCAACAAAATAAAATTGATATTTTTATCCATTGTTCTCAACCTGGTATTGTTTTAGGTAAAGATATGGTGAATTTAAAAACTTTAAAAAAGCAATTAAATTACATTGTAGGTAGAAAAACAAAAGTTAATGTAAATGTATTACCGATTGATAAACCAACTTTTTCTGCAAGAATTATTGCAAGAGAAATTGCTGATGCAATTGAAAATAGATTTTCTTTTAGAAATGCTCAAAAAATTGCAATTAAAAAAGTATTAGCTTCTGGTGCTAAAGGAATTAAAACAAATGTATCTGGACGTTTAGGTGGTGTTGAAATGGCTAGAGAAGAAGGATATTCAGAAGGAATTGTTCCTTTAACAACTTTAAGAGCAAATATTGATTATGCTTTAGAAGAAGCTTGAACAACATATGGTTTAATTGGAGTAAAAGTTTGAATTAATCGTGGAGAACTTTTCAAAAAATCAACTTCACAGTTTAATAAATTTGAAAGAAAACCAGTTGAAAAAAGAAAACCTGAAATTCAACAATCTAAACCTGAGTTTAAAAAACCAGTTGAAAAACCAGTTGAAGAAGAAAAACCAACTAAACCAGTAAAAGCTGAAACTTTAAAACGTGAAAAAGAAGTTTTAAAAGTAGTTGAGTCTAAAACTGATGAAAGTGGTAAAAAAGGTAAAGTTGAAGAAACATCAATTATTATGATTTCAACTAAGCATGAATATGCTGATAACTTATTAAATGAAGACTTAAACAAAAATGTTTTCTTTTACAAAGTTACACCGGTTAACCCAATTGAAAGGGTTTTAGTTTATACAACTACAGGTAAAAAAGAAGTTATTGGTGAATTTGATTTGGAAAAAATTGAAATTTTACCAATCGAAAGTGCTTGAAGAAAATATGGTAAACAATCTTGTATGTCAAAAGCAGATTTTGATGAATATTATAAAGATTATAATGGTGAAGCACATGTACTTATTTCTAAAGAAGCTTTCAAGTATAGCAGATCTAAAAAACTTGAAAATTATGGAATGAAAAAAGGCCCAAGTGGTTTCCAATACTTAAAATAATTTAGTGAAAGGATAAGATTATGAGCAATCAAGTTAGTACAAGAGACAGCAGAAGAAAAATTTTGCAAGGAACTGTAGTTTCTGACAAAATGCAAAAAACTATTGTTGTACAAGTTGAAACTAAGTCAAAGCACAGACTTTATAAAAAGTTGGTAATTACTCACAAAAAATATCATGCACATGATGAAAAAGAAGAATGCAAAATTGGTGATTTTGTTGAAATCATGGAAACTAGACCATTGAGTGCTACAAAAAGATGAAGATTAAATAAGATCATTCAAAAAGCTAAGTAATTTTTAAAAAAATTAAGAGGTAAATAATATGATTCAATTTATGACAAAACTTAATGTAGCAGATAACACTGGTGCTAAACAAGTGGGAGTAATTAAAGTATTGGGTGGAACTAAAAGAAGATATGCTTCAGTTGGAGATATTGTAGTAGTTTCAGTAAAAAAAGCTCAACCTGATGGAATTGTTAAAAAAGGTCAAGTTTGTAAAGCAGTTGTAGTACGTGTAAAAAAGAACATTTTAAGATCAAGTGGTAATTCATTGTCTTTTGATGATAATGCTTGTGTAATTATTAAAGAGGATAAAACACCAAGAGGTTCACGGATTTTTGGACCAGTAGCAAGAGAACTAAGAGATAAAGGTTTTTCTAAAATAGTTTCTCTAGCTTCAGAAGTACTTTAAGGAGTTAAATAATGCAAAGATTAAAAAAAGGTGACAAAGTTAGAGTTATTTCAGGTTCTGAAAAAGGAAAAGAAGGAACAATTTTAAAAGTTTATCCAAAACTTAATAAAGCACAAGTTGAAGGAATTAATGTTAGAAAAAAACACATTAAACCAAATCAAAACAAGCAAGAAGGTGGAATTGAAGAAGTAGCAATTCCAGTAAATATGTCAAAATTAGCTTTAATTGATTACAAAGCTAAGGGAAAAACAACAAGAATTAAATATGGTTTTGACAAAAATAATAAAAAAGTTAGAATTTCAAAAATTTCTAACAATGAAATTACTAAATAAGGAGGAAGAAAATTATGGCTAGTAAATCAAGTCTTTATGAAAAATATAAAAAAGATATTTCAAAATCTTTAATGAAAGAATTTAATTACAAATCTGTAATGGAAATTCCTCGTCTTGAAAAAATAGTAATTAATTCAGGTTTAGGTGATGCTACTTCAGATTCAAAAATAGTTGAAATTGGTTTAAAAGAATTGCATTTGATTACTGGTCAAAAACCAGTTGCAACTAAATCAAAAAAATCAATTGCCACTTTTAAACTAAGAGAAGGTCAAGCAATTGGTGCTAAAGTAACACTTAGAAAAGAAATTATGTGAAATTTTTTAGCTAAGTTAATATCTGTTGCAATTCCTCGTATTAGAGACTTTAGAGGACTATCTGTTAAATCTTTTGATGGAAAAGGTAATTATACATTTGGAATAAAAGAACAAATTATTTTTCCAGAAATTGTGTATGATGATGTAAAAAAAATTAGAGGATTTGACATCACAATTGTGACTTCAGCAAAAACAGATAAAGAAGCATTATTTTTATTAAAAGAATTAGGAATGCCTTTTGTAAAAACAAAGGAGACAAAATAGTATGGCAAAAAAATCATTAATTGTTAAACAAAAAAAACATCCTAAGTTCAAAGTTAGAGCTTATACAAGATGTGAAAGATGTGGAAGACCAAGAGCTGTAATTAGAAAATTTGGAATTTGTCGTTTATGTTTTAGAGACCTTGCATATAAAGGAGCAATTCCTGGTGTTAAAAAGGCATCTTGATAGATAGGAGAATTTTAATATGTATATGGATCCAATTTCAGATTTACTGTTAAGAATTAAAACAGGAACAAAAATTAAAAAATCTCATGTTGTTGTTAGAACATCTAAATTAGTTACAAATATTTTAAAAATATTAAAAAATGAAGGATACATTGTTGATTTTAAAAATGAATCAATTGGAAAAAACAAAACACAAACAGTTGTATTTTTAAAATATAAAAATAATGTTTCATCAATAACAGGATTAAAACAAATTTCAAAGCCAGGTCTAAGAATTTATAGTGAAGCTCAAAAGTTACCTAAAGTTTTAAATGGTTTAGGTATTGCAATTATTTCAACTAGTATGGGTTTAATGACTGATAAAAAAGCAAAACAAAATAACATCGGTGGCGAAGTTATTGCTTATATTTGATAGGAGAAAAAAATGTCAAGAGTTGGAAATAGATTATTATCAATCCCAAGTGATGTTAATGTAGAAATTGAAAAATTTCTTGTTAAAGTTACTGGTAAACTTGGAACATTAGCTGTTCCTTTTGATAGCAAAAAATTATCAGTATTAAACAAAGATTCAATGATTATTGTAAAAAGAGCTAATGATGAAAAACAAACAAAAATGCTTCACGGGACAACTAATGCTAATATTAAAAATGCATTAATTGGTGTGAGTCAAGGCCATACAAAAAAATTAAAAGTTACAGGTGTTGGTTATAGAGCAGCAGTTAGTGGAGATAAAATAACATTGAGTTTAGGATATTCACACCCTATTATTCTAGATATTCCAAAAGGTTTAAATGTATCATGTCCACAAGTTACAGAAATTGTAATTACAGGTGCTGACAAAGCAGTTGTTGGACAATTTGCTGCTGTTATTAGAAGCAAAAGACCACCAGAACCTTACAAAGGGAAAGGTGTTGCTTATGCTGATGAAGTGATTATTAGAAAAGTTGGTAAAACAGCTGAAGGTTCTAAAAAATAATTTAGGAGTTAATTTATGAAAAATATTAATCTTAATAGAAAAGAAAAAAGAGTTGAACGTCATAAAAAAGTTCTTAGAAAATTTAAAAGAATTGATAATGGATTACCAAGACTACGTATCACTAAAACTAATCAACACATCTTTGCACAATTATTAGATGATAACAAAAACATTGTGCTTGCTTCTAGTTCATCTTTACAACTTAAATTAGCAAATGGAAACATTGAAAATAGTAAAAAAGTTGGTGAAGATATTGCAAAAAAAGCTTTAACTAAAAAAATTAAATCAATTAATTTTGATTGTGGAGGATCAAAATACCACGGTAGAATATCAGCATTAGCAGATGCTGCAAGAAAAGCAGGATTAAAATTTTAAAATATTAAGGATATAAAAATGGAAGAAATTAAACAAGCGACTTCTGAAACTGAAAAAAAACCAGAAGTAAAAGAAGGTAACAATACCTTAGAAAAAAGCAAAAAACAATTTATTAAAGCTAATTCATCAAATGTAAAACCATTTGAAAAAAAATCAATACCAGGTAAAAAATCTTTTTCTAAAGATGGTGCAAATTCAGGTGGTGGAAACAGATCAGCAAAAATTTCTAAACAGTCTGTTACTGGTTATGAAGAAAAAATTGTAGGAGTTAAAAAGATTTCTAAAACTACAAAAGGTGGTAGAAACATGAGATTTTCAGCTCTTGCAGTTATTGGTGATAGAAAAGGTAATGTGGGATTTGGGTTAGGTAAATCTATAGAAGTTCCAGTAGCAATTCGTAAAGCTTTAAAAAGTGCTAAAAATAATATGTATAAAATAAAAATGAACAAAAATTTTACTTTGTATCATGAAGTAATTGGTAAGCATGGAGCTGGTAGAGTTTTAATTAAACCTGCCCCAAAGGGTACTGGAGTAATTGCTGGTGGACCAATTAAAGTTGTTTTAGAGTTATGTGGATTTAGAGATGTTTATTCTAAAAATTTAGGAAGAAATACTTCTTTAAATATGGTTAGAGCTACTATAAAAGGTTTACAAATGCAAAAATCTCCTAAAGAATATGCTGCTCTTAGAGACAAGCAATTAAAAGAAATATGGGAGTAGAATATGAAATTAGAAAGTTTAAAAAGCAACAAAGGTTCTAGACATAAAACTAAACGTGTTGGTAGAGGTTTTGGTAGCGGAATTGGTAAAACTTCTACACGTGGAAGTAAGGGACAAAAATCAAGAAAATCTGGTCATACAAGACCAGGTTTTGAAGGTGGACAAACTACTTTATATAGAAGAATTCCAAAAATTGGTTTTAATAATAAAAATTTTGCAAATGAATATAATGTAGTAACTTTATCTAATATTGTGAAATTAGATCTTGCTAATGTTGATAAAAAAGTTTTATTAGAAAAAAAATTAATTTCTGATAATAAATTACCAATTAAAGTAATTGGGGTTGCTGAAATTAAAAAACCAATTTCTGTTTCAGCTCATAAATTTTCAAAAGGTTCTTTACAAACACTTGAAAAAAGTAAATCAAAAGCAATTGTAATTAAATAATTTTTATATATTAAAACAAGTATAAAAATTTACTTGTTTTAATAATTTATTTTTTATAAATAAAATTTTGAATAGGTTTAAAAATGAAATTAGTTTTACTAGGTGCACCAGGTTCTGGAAAAGGCACTTTTTCTGAATATATTGTAAAAAATTACAATTTAATTCATCTATCAACTGGAAATATTTTTAGAAAAACCATGGATGAAAAAAGCTTGTATTGAGAAGAGTTAAAAAGTTATATGTCTAAAGGTTTATTAGTTCCAGATGAACTAACAAATAAAATTGTTAAATCCACTTTGGATACATATGGAAATTCTAAAAGTTTTATTTTGGATGGATATCCTAGAACTATATCACAAGCTGATTTTTTATCAGCGATTACTGATATTGATGTTGCCATTTATTTAAATGTACCTTTAGATGAATTAGAAAAAAGGTTGATAGGCAGAAGGATTTGTAATAAATGTAAAAGAATTTATAACATTTATTATAGTAAACCAAAACAATTTGATATTTGTGATGATGATGGTGAAGCTTTAATTCAAAGAAAAGATGACCAAAAAGAAGTTATTGAAGAAAGAATGAGAGTTTATAAAATAAATACAGAACCATTAGTTGACTATTATAAGAAAAATGATAAATTATTCACAATTTATAACAAAGACTATAGTTCAATAACTACTGATATTGATGATTTATTAATTAATAAATTTAATTTAAGAAAGAATAAAAATTAATATGATTTATATAAAATCTGATTATGAAATTGAACAGATTAAAAAAGCATGTGAAGTTTGAAAAAAAGTAAGACAAGTTTTATTGGAAAACACAAAACCTGGTAAATCATTAATTGAACTTGATGAGTTAGCTAAAAAAGTAACTTTAGAAAATGGTTGTACAACACCTTTTCATAAATATCAAGGTTTCCCAGGTTATAATTGTATTTCAGTGAATGATGTAGTAATTCACGGAGTCCCAACCAACTACAAATTAAAAAATTTAGATATAGTTACATATGATGTAGGTGTTGCATATAATGGTTACATATGTGATGCTGCTTTTACTGTAATTTTAGGAAATAATCCAGAAGCACAAAAAATTAATGAAGTTTGTTTTAATTCTTTAATTGAAGGAATTAAGCAAATTAAACCAAACAATCATATTGGAGACATATCTAGTGCAATTGAGGACTATGTTAATAAGCATGGTTATTATGTAATTCAAGATTTTGGTGGACATGGGTGTGGTAGAAAATTACATGAAGACCCCATCATTTTGAATTATGGAAAAAAAGGAACAGGTCCTTTAATAAAGAAAAACATGGTTTTATGTGTTGAACCCATGATTTTCACAAATGATGCAAAATATTATATTGATAAAGACAAGTGATCAGTTATAGCACAAAATCATTTACTAACATGTCACTGAGAGCATATGGTTTTAGTAACAGAAAATGGTTATGAAATATTAACTGAATAGGAGTTAAATGTCAAAAGAGGGAAAAATAACATTAAAAGGTAAAGTAACTACTGCTTTACAAGGAGGACAATTTAAAGTCCTTTTAGAAAACAATGTTGAAATTACGGCAAACGTATCTGGTAAAATCCGTGTTTATAAAATACAGATTTTAAAAGGTGATACTGTTGAAGTTGAGTTAAGTCCATATGATTTAACACGTGGTCGTATAATTTATAGAATATCTTAATTTAAATAGGGGGAGAGAATAATAATGAAAGTTAGATCTTCAGTTAAACCTATTTGCAAAGATTGCAAAGTTATTAACAGACACAGTCGTGTTATGATTATTTGTAAAACTGCAAAACATAAACAAAGACAAGGGTAATATAAAATTTTGGAGGAAAGATGGCTCGTATATTAGGAGTTGATATTCCAAATAATAAAAGAGTGGTTATCTCTTTAACTTATATTTATGGAATTGGAAAATCAAGAAGTCAAGAAATTTTATCAAAAGCAAAAATTGACGAAAACAAAAAGGTTTCTTCTCTTTCAGAAGAAGAATTAACTGCAATTAGAAAAATAGCAAGTGAATATGTAATTGAAGGTGATTTACGTAGAGAAGTTGCTATGAATATTAAACGTTTAATGGAAATTGGTTCTTATCGAGGAATTCGTCACAGAAGAAATTTACCTGTTAGAGGGCAAAGAACAAAGTGTAATGCTAGAACAAGAAAAGGACCAAGAAAAACTGTAGCAAATAAAAAAATTGAAACTAAATAATAATTAGGAGGATATTTATATATGGCAAAAAAAAGAAAAAAGAAGTTAAGTTCTCCTGAGGGAATTGCTCACATTCATGCATCTGCTAACAATACAATTGTTACATTAACTAATACTGGTGGAGATGCAATTGCTTGATCAAGTTCTGGATCAATTGGTTATAAAGGTTCAAAAAAATCAACTCCATATGCTGCTGGTGTTGCAGCTGAAACTGCAGCAAAAGTAGCAATGGATTTAGGTTTAAAAAAAGTTATAGTCAAAGTAAATGGAACAGGTAGTGGGAAAGATACTGCAATTAGAAGTTTACATGTAGCTGGATTGGAAATAACTGAAATTCATGATGTTACACCAATTCCACACAATGGTTGTAGACCACCTAAAAAACCAAGATAATCTAAGGAGAATGAATAAATGGAAAAATTTTTAAGATATAGTATTCAAATTGGAAAAGATCAAAATAAAGATTCAGACTATGGTGTTTTTGTTATTAAACCATTAGAAAGAGGTTTTGGTAACACAATTGGAAATAGTTTGAGAAGAGTTTTATTAAGTAATATTGTGGGACACAGTTTATTTGCTGTAAAAATTCCAGGTATTTCACATGAATTTCAACCAATGAAGGGTGTTAAAGAAGATTTAACTCAAATTATTTTAAATTTAAAGAAATTGGTTGTAAAAATTGATCAACAAATTTTTGGTGAAGATGAACAAAAAGAAACAAGTTTAGAAAAATGACCAACACTAAAAATTGATTTTTCAAAAGGTGGAGTTGTTAGAGCTTCTGATATTGAAACACCTGTTGGTTTTGAAATTATTAATAAAGATATGTACATTGCTACAGTTGATAGTGGTGCAAAATTAAAAATGGAACTATTTGTAAAAACTGGTAGAGGCTTTGTTACATTTAGTGAAAATAAAGAATTAATTAATGCAATTAATGTAATTGCAGTAGACTCAAATTTTTCACCAGTTATTAAAGTTGGTTACAAAGTTAGTGACATTAAAACTACAAAAAATGAAATTAATGATGTTTTAGAATTGGAAGTTGCAACTAATGGTTCAATATCTGCAGCAGAAGCAGTGGCAATGAGTGCAAAAATTTTAGAAGAACATTACAAACCAATTGTTACTGAACTTTTTGAGAACTATAATGACCTTAAAGTTATTAATGAAGAAGCAACAATTCCAACAAGCAAATCTTCATTAGCAATTTCAATTGATGAGTTGGAATTATCAGTTCGTTCTTATAATTGTTTAAAAAGAGCTGGTATTCACACAATTACTCAATTAACAGATAAAACAAAAGGTGAAATTGAAAAAATTAGAAATCTTGGTAAAAAATCATTTAAAGAAATTATTAAAAAAATTCAAGACAGAAATTTAAAATTAAAAGAAGAACAATAGGAGTATTTTATGTCTTATATTAACAAAAAAGGTAAAACTACTTCTTGGAGAAAAATGGTAATTCGTCAACAAGTTTCTGAAGTTATTGCTAATAATCAAATTAAAACAACATTAACAAAAGCTAAAGAAACAAGAAAACATGTAGACAAAATTATTACATTAGCTAAAAAAGATACATTAGCTTCTAAAAGAGCTGCTGCAGCAATTCTTTTAGATACATCTATTTCAACAAAATCTCAATTACTGCAAAAATTATTTAATGATTTACAAAAAAAATATAAAAGCAGAAATGGCGGCTATACAAGAATTTTAAAACTTGGAAAACGTCAAGGTGATAATGTTGAAGAAGCTATTCTTCAATTAGTTTAATTAAAATCTATGCTAAATGCATAGATTTTTTATTTTATAATTATTTAATGTTTTAAAGAAAGGGAATTTATTTTAAAATGGAACAAAAAAAGAAGGTAAACTTGCAAGATTTATTGAATTTTCAAAATGAATTATTAAAGGACAATTCTTTTCATATTAGTCAAAATGCTTTAGTAAAAAATAGTTTAGATAGTGTTGCAATTAACTATCAAAATATAAATAAATATAATGAAGAGTATAGTAACAATATTAAACAAACATCTGCTAAAATAACTGATCAAAAAAATTCTGGTAGATGTTGAATTTTTGCTGCACTAAATATGATAAGAGATAAGTTTATTGTTGATAATAATATTGAAAATTTTGAATTTTCCCAGTCTTATTTACATTTCTATGATAAATTAGAAAAAGCAAATGTTTTTTTAAACCAAATGATTGATAAGGTTGATGTTGATACAACTGATAGAGTTTTATTTGCTTTACTAAATGACCCAGTTTCAGATGGTGGTTTTTTTGAATGAGCACAAAATCTTATTTTAAAATATGGAGTTGTTCCAAAAACTGAAATGGAAGATAGTTTTTCAAGTGCAAATACTTATACATTAAACAAATTAATTGATATTAAATTAAAACAAGCTTTAGTAGAAATAAGATCAAATAAAAATAGTAAAGCTATAGTATTTGAAATTAAAGAAAAATATTTATTTGAAATTTATAAAATTTTATTATCAGCATATGGAACACCACCTAAAAAATTTAATTTAAGTTTAAAAGACAAAAAAACAAATAAAGTTAAAAAATTTTATAATCTAACACCACATACTTTTTTAAAAAAAATTAAATTTGATTTTA
>JAIDMU010000004.1 GCA_029050415.1 Malacoplasma sp. | reverse complement strand
TTTCACTAGAGTATGATGAAAGAAATGAATCAGAAATCATTAGTATCTTAAAATTAATTCCTGGAATTCATCATTTTGTTATTTCTTATAAAATTGAAACTGATATTGAAAAAATTAAAAATTGTGCAAATAATTTTGATAGCAATCCTAAAACTTTTAAAATTGAAGTGAAAAGAAGATACAAAGAGTTTTTAAATCAAATTGAAATTAAAAATGAAGTTGCTTCACATATTTTAAAAAACAATGACATTAAAGTTGATGTACATAATCCAGAATTAACTATTAATATAGTCATTTATGATAAAAATTTTTCTTATGTTTGATTCAACAAAATTTATGGAATTGGAGGATTGCCAATTGGATTAAATGGTAGTTGTTTATCACTGCTATCAGGTGGAATAGATTCTCCAGTAGCTTCTTTTTTATTACAAAAAAAAGGTCAGAAAGTTGATTATTTAACTTTTATAACAGATTCAGTTACTGAAAAAACAATTTTAAAATTGAAAAACTTAATTAAAACAATTACATTAAATTACAAATTGTATACACCAAAATTTTTTATAGTAGATTTTACTAAAGTTCAACATGAATTAATACATATATCTAATGAAAAATATCGCATTACTTTAATGCGAAGATCATTTTATCGAATTGCACAAATGATAGCTAATAAATTTAATTACAATGCATTAGTTTGTGGCGACTCACTTGGACAAGTAGCTTCACAAACTATAGAAAGTATTGGGGTTATTTCACAAGTTTGTAATAACATACAAATCTTTAGACCTTTGCTAACTTTTGATAAAATTGAAATTATAAAAATAGCAAAAGAAATAAAAACATATGACATCTCTGTAAGTGAACATGAAGATGTTTGTTCTATGTTTGCACCTAAACAACCCATTACTAGACCAAAATTAAATGTTGCTATAAATCTAGAAAATGAATTACAATTATTAAATGATTTAGAAAGTATGGCAGTAAAGAATGTAAAGATTACAAAGGATAAGATATGTTAGGTATTACTGAAATTATTATTAAAAAAATTCAAGAGTATGAAAATATCTCACTTTTCTTTCATGAAAGACCAGATTTTGATGCGTTAGGATCTTGTTTTGCAGTTAGAGAATTTATTTATGATAATTTTCCAAACAAAGTTGTAAAAATTATTGGACTTGATACTCTTTCTGAATTATATGGTTCTGGGTTGTTTAAATTTGAACCAAATCTTAACAAAGCTTCAAATGAATTCATTTCATCATCACTTGGAATTATTTCAGATACTGCAAATACTGCAAGAGTTTATTCAAGAAAAAATACTTTGTGTAAAGAAACTATAAGAGTTGATCATCACCCACAAACTGAAGTTTTTGCAGATTATGAATGAATTGATCCAATGATACCAGCAACTTGCGAAATGTGAGGTTCTTTATTTTTAGAATCAAAATTAAAGTTAAGTGCTCAATGTGCTAAATATTTATATGCAGGAATTCTTACAGATACAGGAAGATTTTTACATAGTAATACTTTACCTTCAACATATGAAGTAACAAGCAAATTAATTTCAACAGGATTTAGAAGAAATGAAGTTCATGATTCAATTTATTTAAGAGATGTTTCTCAAATTGAATTTGTTAATTATTTGATGAAAAGAATGGAAGTTGATAAAGGTGTAGCATATTTTTTAATTCCCAAAGGTGCTCATAAAAAATTTAATATATATCCACAATTTTCAATGGTTCATTTATTATCAGACATTAAGAATGTAAAAATTTGAACTACCTTATATTTTGATGAACAAACTTTAAGTTGAAAAGGATCTATTAGAAGTAGAGATATTCAAATTAACCATATTGCAGCAGAATTTAATGGTGGAGGTCATAAATTTGCTGCTGGATACACTTTAGAAAATGAAAAAGATTTTAATAAAGTGATTGAAAGATTACAACAATGTTTAAAAGGTACAGATAGCAAGTAATTTCATTTACTTGCTATTTTTTGTTTTAAAATAGACTAATAATAAATAGGTAACTGATATGAATAAGAAAAAGAAGAATAGTAAAAAAATAACTTTAGTAAAAATCGAAAGAAAACCTTTAGTAACTACTATTAAACAAGATTCTTTAAAAAATGAAGAAAAAAAAGATAAATAAAAAATTATTAATATTATTTTAAGTTTAGTATGATAGAAATTGATAAAAAAAGTGATTTATATTTATTTTGAAAAAATAGAATAAATAACAATGCTCCTTTGGCTATTGATAATCAAATTAAATATGATATTTGTAAAGATTATAACAAAATTGAACCTTATAAACTTCGTTTAAAATATCCTTATAAACCGTTTTTAGTATTAGCTATTTTAGAAGAATTTGGAATTGATTCTTTTAAAAAGATTATTTATATTGAAAAGAGTAATATAGTAAAAAGATTTTATGATTTTTGTTCTTTTGATGAATACTTATTTAAAATTTTACTTTCCCAAAAAGCTAAAAACCAGTGAGGATTAGGATTTAATAATTATTTAAAACAATCAGTTCTTGCAATTATGAAAGAAGGACCTTTAAATCACTTGCAAACAAATAATGATAAAGATAAAAAATGATTTATTTATGATAACAGTTCAAAAACTATTTTTTTAGACATAGATTCTAAAAATATTGAAAATGATGTTGAAAGTCTAAAAGTTCTTTGTCATCATACAGTTTTAAAATGCTTACCTTGATTTGAATATGAAGGACTTGAATATTTAATTTCTACTGGAGAAATATTAAAAAATTTTGAATTTACAATTGGTGAAAAAACATTTAGTTCAACTCACAGAAGAGAAAGACAACATCTTTTTAGAAAAGATGTTTTAGATAGAGATCAAAAATGTTTAATTTGTTGTATTGAAAATTATAATATTTTACAAGCTTGTCATATTAAACCATATGCAAATTGTGATGATAGTGAAAAATATGATGATGATAATGGAATTACTTTATGTTTAAATCATCATAAACTTTTTGATAGAGGTCTTTTTACTTTAAATCAAGAAGCAAAAGTTGAAATTAGTAGAAATTTATTAGAAAAAGACATTCATCTTTTCTTCAAACAGTATGAACCATGTCATAATGCTACTATCAATAAGTTTGATAGTACAACTTTTAAAAACAAATTTTGGGAATATCACAACAAAAATATTTTTTGTAAATAAATAATAATTATATTGCTTTTTTTAGCATTTTTTCTACTAAAAAAATTTATTTTTTTATATATTTATTTTTTCTTTCTCTTTGTAAAATAAAGTAGAAAAATAAGAAAAATAAAAATGGACAAAAATATGGGGAGAATTAGTAAAAAGAGTTGGTATAAAGTTGGAACTTTAACTGCAGCAACTTGTTTTTCTGCTGTCTTTGTTTCATCATGTTCATCATATTTAACATATGAATCTTCTGTGCAACTAATTGTTTCTGATAATACATCAACACTAGCTGATAAATCTTTTAGTGAAAGTGCATATGATGGAATCAGAGACTTTTTAAACTATGCTACTGGAGCACAATTACCAGAAGCAAAACTTGTAAGAGAAAACAGTGGTTTATGAAAAAGACCAGGCGATGATGATGATTCAAGATTAACATCATACAAATATGCTGTTACAAATGGTTCAGAACTTATTGTTGCAACTGGTTTTAATCAACAAGATGCATTACAAAAATTAACTTCAGATTCTGAAAAATATGAGGAATGAAAAAATTTCTTTGAAAATACTGGGTTTGTTTTTGTGGATGGAGCTATGGCAACTGATTATAATGGAAATAAATCAAATCCTAATAATGTTGCAAGTGTTTCATTTAGAGCAGATGATGGATCTTTTTTAGCAGGGATAGCAGCTGCAGTTTTTTTAAATGAAAACAAAGAATATTTTTTAAAAGACAATAAAATAAAGAGATTAGGTGTTAGCTCATATGTGGGATTAGCACTTGATAGTACTTTAAGTTATATGAGTGGATTTCGATTAGGGATTCATTATTGAAATACAGTTATGCAACCATTAATTAAAACAATTGATGGCACAGAAAAAACTGAAAAAATTTATTGAGTTACACCAGGGGATTCATCACAAGATTCTGGTTGAGATATTAATAATTTTGTTTCTGGTAGTTTTTCTGCAACTGAACCAAAGGTTGAACAAATAACAAAAAATATGAGAGCAAATGATGCAAATGTCATTTTTCCAATTGCTGGTCCTCAAACAGCTTTAACAGTTAATCAAATTGCTAGTAATAAACAAGCAAGAACAATTGTTATTGGTGTAGATACTGCTCAAGAAAATGATCCATCTTTAAGTAAAACACGTTTAGATGAAGAAGGTAGCAATGTTGGTAATGGTCAAGTTTTACAATTTTCATCTGTAAAAAATATTACTCATTCTACTAATTCAATTCTTCAAGCAATAGTTAATGATCAAAACAAAAATGATTCATATGGATGAAATGCAACTGATGAAAAACCTAATACTCAATCAGAAAAGGCAAGTGATACTTGATATGGATTAGGATGAAATAATGTTGGTACTTTAAACAATGGTTCAGTTGGTGTTTCTGATATTGGTTTAAAATATGTGATTGATCCATTTTTCTGACTAAAAGATGATGAAAATAGTAAAACAAATACTAGTACTGATCCTACAACATTAAGTTCAGATTGAAGCAATACTGATTTAAATAAAGATAGTGTTTCTTTAAAAGACATTTTAAACAATGATAAGTATCATGCTAAAGAATTAGCTTCAACAGATCCAATAATTTCTTCATATGCTAAATTACTTCAAGGAAAAGTAAAAACACCAGCAACTATTAATTCAATTCAAATTGGGTCAACTGGAACATCTAGCAATGATGAAAAAGGTTTGAATGGATATGATGGTAATGGTAGTTGATGAATTCACAATAATGCTGATGGAAAAAATAATTTTTTACTTATTAAACTTTCAAGTTGTTTACATGAAATAACTTCTACACCAACTGCTTGACCTACAGCTTATTATACTGTTGCTTCTGATGAAGCAGCATGAGTGGGGGGGTCTGTACCAACAAAAATAAATTTAACTAAACAAGATATGTTTTATAAGAAGAATTAAGGAGTTTTAAAATGCCAAAAAGTAAAAATACAAATGTGAAAAAATCTTCTTCTAAAACTACAAAAAAAATTAATAAAGATGTAATTGAAAGTAGATTTGAAACAAGTAAAAAAACTGAAACAAATAAAAATTACACAGTTAAATTAGATGATAGTAATAACTATATTTTAAAAATGGTTAATATTCATAAATCATTTTTAAATGGAGCAATTAAAGCCAACATTGGTATTAACTTATTTGTTAAACCTAATACAGTTCATGCAATTATTGGTGAAAATGGTGCAGGTAAATCAACATTAATGTCAATTCTATTTGGAATGTATGAACCAGATGTTGGAGAAGTTTGAATTAATGGTGAAAAAGTTAATTTTAAATCTTCAAAAGATGCAAGTGCTTACAAAATTGGAATGGTTCACCAACACTTTAAATTAGTTGATAATTTTACAGTTTTAGAAAATGTTATTTTAGGTTCTGAAAGTTCAAATAAAATAGGTTTTTTAAACAAAAGCAAAGATAAGAAAAAAATAGTTGAGCTAATTAAAAAATATAATTTTAATTTAGATGTAAATCAAAAAATTTCACAATTAACTGTTGGTCAGCAACAAAAAGTTGAAATTTTAAAAGTTTTATTTAGGGATTCAAACATCATTATTTTTGATGAACCTACAGCTGTTTTATCTGATAAAGAAATTGAACAATTTTTAGATATTGTTAACCAATTTAAAAAAGATGGGAAAACCATTATTATCATCAGTCACAAACTTCATGAGATTAAAGCTGTTGCAAGTGAAGCAACAATCATTAGAAAAGGTGCTTATGTTGAAACAATTGATGTCACAAAAACAAGTGTTGAAAAAATGGCAGAATTAATGGTTGGTAGAAAAGTTGTTACTAGTGTTAATAAATTAGGTTGTGAAAGAAAGGATGTAGTTTTAGAAGTAAATAATTTGGATTTAAGTTATACTCCTTTTGCAAAACAAAAAGCTGTATTTAAAAAAATCACTAACTGATTTAAAATGCTTATTTGATTTATTAAAAAGATTTTTATTAAAGACATGAATGAAACAAACCCTTATAAAAACTCAGATGCATCAAATTCTAATAAAAAATCATCAATTAGTTTTAAAATTCATGCTGGTGAAATTTATGCAATTGCTGGAGTTGAAGGTAATGGACAATCAGATATTGCTGAATTTGTTTCAGGATTAAAAAAAGCAAATCCAAAATCCCTTATGTATATGGGTAATGAAATATATTTTGATACAAAAAATATTGATCAGTCAAATCCAAAATCCAATAAAATAAAAATTAACCTTAATAAAAAGACTGACATATCACAATGAAATGTTAAACAAAGAATTAATGCTGGAATAAGTCATGTTCCAGAAGATAGACACAAATATGGGTTAGATTTAGAAGCAAATGTAAGATTAAATACAGTTGAAAATATTATTACAAAGAAACAAAAAATTATTGTTAATCAAAACATTGAAAAATATGTTTTTTGCCAATCTTATAACTTTACTACAGGTGGATTTTTAACAGAATATAAAATAGCTGATTATGCAAATAAAATTATTGATAAATATGATGTTAGAGGATCAGCTAATGGAACTGCTTTAGCAAAATCATTATCAGGTGGTAATCAACAAAAAGTTATTATTGGTAGAGAGATGGAAAAAAATCATAAATTAATAATTATGGTTCAACCAACCAGAGGGTTAGATATTGGTGCAATTGAATTTATTCATTCTCAAATTATTAAAGAAAAGCAAAGAGGTAATGCAATTTTATTGATTTCATATGAATTGGATGAAATTTTAGCATTAGCAGATACAATTGCAGTTATTAGTAGAAATAAAATTATAGATTCTGGGGACAGAACTAAAATGACAAGACAAAATATAGGTAACCTGTTAGCAGGAGAAAGGATGTAGTTATGAACAGTTTAAAAAAATTTTATTTTAACCACAGTACTAGTTTAGATAAAATTGTTTATCAAACTAAACAAAAAACTACAAGAAGAAATATTTTGTCAGTTATTGTAGCTATCATTGTTGCATTACTATTGTCATTTATTATTATTACAGCAACTGGAACTAGACCTGAAGCATTCTTTTATATGTTTATAGCAGTTTTTGAAGATGTTCAATATTCACAAAACTTTGCTGTACAAATGTGTACTTATATAGTTGCAGCTTTAGCTTTTAGTTTTTGTATGAAAGTTGGAATATTTAACATTGGAATTTCTGGACAGATGTTAGCTGGAGGTAGTTTAGCATTCTTTACAATTTTAAGTTTACCTACCCAACAATTAGCAGGTGGAGTCATTGTTACAGTTATTCTTTCGATTATTGGTGCAACTTTTGTATCATTAGTTACAGGACTATTAAAAATCTATTGCAAGGTTAATGAAGTTGTTAGTGGAATTTTGTTAAATTGAATAATTTTATATATTGTTGGTGCAATTTTAATGCAAGCAGAAGCAGCAGATGGTACAAAATTATTTTTAGATGAAGTTGCTTTTGGAAATGGTCAATTTATTTCAAAAACTTTAAATTCTTCATTTACTTTCACACAAGAAGGACAATATTATGGATGAGGTTTTTCAATTGGAATTACTTTAATTTGTATAGTAGTTGTTTGAGTGTTATTAAAATATACAGTATTTGGTCATAAATTAAAAACTGTTGGACATAGTTTATCAGCTGCAAAAAACTTTGGGTACAACAAAAATATGTTACAACTTTCTTCATTTTTAATTTCAGGTGTTTTAGCAGGAGTGTTAGCAGTAATAGTTTATACAGCACAAATGTCTCCAAAACTTACTTTTCAATCAGAAGGAGGAACTGCTTTATCTTCTGTTCCATCACAAGGATTTGATGGAATCGCAATTGGTTTAATTGCATTAAATAATCCAATTGGTATTTTATTAGTCTCATTTGTGTTTACATTCCCAGATGCAGGTTCTGGACCTGCAGGATTGGCAACAAATACAATTCAATTAATTATGGGAATTATTATGTATATTGTTGCAATTTATACATTGCTAGCTTATTTCAAACCATGAAGATGAATCATGAGTGCAAGTCTTGGTAAGTGTAATAAAACAACTTATATGGATTTTGAAAATGAAATTTTTGAAATTTCTGAAAACTACACTTTTTCAATTAGTAAACTTCACAAAGAAAAAGAACAAATCTTTTTATCAACAAAAATTAATGAAGGAAATTCATGATTTAAAAAAGCAGTTTTATTAACTTATTTTAAAGTAATTTGATTTTTCAAAAAAATGTTTGATTCAAATATTAAACTTGCAAAAAAAGAATTGAAATATGTTTATTTAGAAAAACGTGAAGAAATTTTAAAAACTTTTAAAAAGAATTGTGTTCTATCAGTAATTGATTATTATGAAAGTATTAGTTCTTTAAATTTAAGTAACAATAAATATTTCTTTGTTCGATATGAGTGAAAAATTTTAAAAAATAAAATAGTTACATGAGCAAGTGAAGCAAAATTTAATTTGGGTCAAATTGAAGCTACATCAAAAAAAGTTGTTGAAATTAATACCTTAATTGAACAGTTAGGTAATAAAAATAAAAAAAATAAAAACAAAAAAAGAAACTTTAAAGCAGGAGGTAATTAATATGGATTTGAGTCATCTAACAAGCTGATTATTGATTGCACCAGCTGTTATGCTAGCTGCTTTAAGTGGTTATCTTTCTGAAAGAGTTGGGATAGTTAACATTGCAATTAATGGAATGATGATTTTTGGTGCATTATTCTTTATGATTTTTTCCAATGTATTTTTTAGTGCAATGGGTGAAGATCCAGCTAATTTCTCATTTTCAATGACATTCTTACTTTCAATGTTGATTTCATCAATTTTAGGAGTTGGAGTTGGAGCATTATTTGGTTTTGCTGTTATTAAATTAAAATGTGACCATGTTATTGGTGGAACTGGAATTAATTTATTAGCACCAGGAATTGGACTATTAATTAGCGACAACGTTTCAAGCATTTTTAACCAATCTACTTTAAAAAGTCAGTATCAATATACTGCAATTGAAAGTAATACATTATTTCATGCTGAAGCATTAATTTGTTTTTTGATTGCAATTTTAATCATAGTTGGAATTTTTGTATTTATGAAGTATTCAAAGTTTGGATTAAGATACAGATCAATTGGTGAAAACCCAAATGCTGCTGATGCACAAGGAATTAATGTAAATAAATACAAATGAGTGGGAATTTTAATTGTTGGAGCAATTGCTTCTTTTGCAGGTTGCTTATTTGCATACAATACATCAACAAGTTCATTTACAGGTGATGTAAATGGTTTAGGCTATATAGCTTTGGGAATTTTGATTATTAGTTCTTGAAAAATTTCACCAGTTGTTATTATTAGTGGATTATTTGCATTACTTTATGTGTATGTACAAAATGTATTAGGTGTAAGTTTAGAAAATGGATATTTATTAAAAACAATTCCATTTATATGTGCTCTTGTTGTTATGGTTATTTTTGGAAGGTTTTCACTTGGTCCAAAAAGTGCTGGAAAGCATTTTAACAAAGCTGAACGTTAAAAAAACAAAAAAGGTTGACAGCCTTTTTTGTTTTTTATTAATTTAATCATCTATTAATTATAAAATTTGTAAAATTATTATTGTTGGTGTTGTTTTTAAAATAAGGGAATTTTATTTTTATGAGTGAAAATTTATTATTAGTAATTGGATCACAATTTGGTGATGAAAAAAAAGAAAAATTTATTGATCTTTTATCTAATCAATATGATTATGTGGTTAGATATCAGGGTTGTGGTAATGCAAATCGTTTATTTAGTTTTAACAATAAATTATTTAGGTTAAATCTTATTCCTTCAGCCATTTTTAATCCAAGAAATAGAATTGTTTTATCACAAGGTGTATTTGTAAATCCAAATATTTTATTAGAAGAATTAAATCTTTTAAATAATAATCAGGTTTTAACTAATAATTTATATCTTTCAGACAAATCACATATAATCTTTAATTTTCATATTGAAATGGATAAACTTCTTGGTGAATTAAATGGTAATGATAAAAAAGAAATAATTTATAAGGGAATTAATTCTTGTAGTTCAGATAAAGTTTTAAAACTTGGAATTAGGATTTGTGATTTATTTGACTTTAATTTATTGCTACAAAAAATTCAAAAAAATTTACAGTTTAAAAATATTTTGTTTATAAAATATGGAAAGCAAATTTTTAATCCTTATTCTGTTGCTAAACAATACTTTGAAATAGGACAAAAAATTAAACCATTTTTAATCAATACTTCAGCATTATTAAATTATGCATATGATAGAAAAAATAAAATTCTTTTTGAAGCTGATGATAGCATAATGCTTGATATTGATTATGGAAATTATCCAAATATTGTTGCTGATAATGCAGTAGTATCAGTATCATCAGGAACAGGAATTGCTATTAATAAATTTAAAAGAATTTTAGGAGTTATTAAATCTTATTCTGTAAGAGATGATGATTCTTGTTTTATAACTGAAATCAAAAATCAAGGTTTATTATCATTAATAAGAGAAAAAAGAAAAGACTATAATAGTGACCCAAAACAACTTAAAAAAATAGGATGACTTGATTTGTTTCTATTAAAATATGTAGTTTCAGTTAGTGGAATATCAGAAATAGCAATTACATCAATTAGTGAATTAGCAAATGTAGGTAAATTAAAGGTTTGTATTGGATATCAAAAAAATGGAAAAAATCTAAATTACATGCCTTCTTCTTTAGAAGAATTAAAAAAATGTGAACCTATTTACATTGAATTTGATGGATGAAATCAAGATGTTTCAAATATTAAAAGTTATGATGATTTACCAGATAATTTAAAAAAATACATTATTTATATTGAATCTTTTTTAAAAGTTAAAGTTAGATTTATTTCTGTTGGTTCTCATCAGTCACAAACTATTATTAAAAACAATTAAATTTAATTAGTAGGTTTTTCAATGTTTAGAAATTGTTTTATAAAAATTATTTATCCATATGATGATATTATTGGTTTCATTAATAAAATTTCAAATAATCTTAATGCATATTACAAAAGTTTTAATGATGAAGAAATTGTTATTATTGCTGTATTAGAAGGTAGCATTACATTTGCAGGCTATTTACTAATGACTTTAGATTTTAATGTAATATTTAAAAGTTTAAAAGTTATTAATGAAGATTATGCAAACTTAGGAAGAAGAGATAATTTAAAAGTAATTGCAAATATTAGTACAAATGAAATAAAAAACAAGAGAGTTTTAATAATAGATACATTAATTGACACTGGGAAAACCCTTAATTGTGTTTATCGTTATATTAAAGATTTTGAACCTAAAGACATTAAAATTTGTACTCTTTTTAAAAAAGAAGTAAATAAAGAAAATGATTTGCTAAGAATGCATAATAAAGATTTATTAAAAGTTGATTGATATGGTGCAAAAATTCCTAACCAGTGGGTAGCAGGTTTTGGATTAGATAGTAGAAATAAGTATCGGAATATAAAACATTTAGGTGTGGTTAGGATTGAAAAAAGGTAAAAAAATATTTTTTATTTAAATTTTTGCTATTTTATACAAATTTTTATTGGTTTTTAATATGTTTTTAAAAACTTTTAAAGTAAAATTATTTTAAGTTTTTTGATTTTTTAATTTAATGAGAAGTGGAAATATGAGTTTATTTAGTACAAAAAAACAAATTAGAGAAGAAGTGTCAAGATTAATGGATGAGAAGTTGTTAGATGTATCAAGAGATATCATCCAACACCTTGAAAGAGGAATTACTTCTAAAGAACTTAGAACTACATTAGATTCAATGGATATTAAAAACATTGAATTAAAAGACACAAAAAAACAACATTTTTTATTTGAAACAGTATTAAAACTAGTTGCTAAAAATTTCAATGTTTATTTATATTCAGTTCCAGGTGCTGGAAAAACATATATGGCACAAGAAATTGCTAAAACACTAAAATTGGATTTTTATTTTAGTGGAGCAGTTTTAGAACCATATAAATTAGTAGGTTATAAAAGTGCAAAAGGTGATTATATAGAAACTGATTTCTATCGTTGTTTTAAAAATGGTGGTTTATTTTTATTTGATGAAATGGATGCTTCTAACCCAGAAGCTTTAATTACTATAAATGCTGCTTTAGCTAATGGTTTTTTAGATTTTCCGATTGGAAGAGTTGTTGCACATGAAAGATTTAGATTAATTGGTGCTGGTAACACTAATGGAATTGATATTGGAAATGGTTATACTGCAAGACAACAATTAGATATTGCAACATTAGACCGTTTTATCTTTTTAGAGATGCCATATGATGAAAAACTTGAAGAAAGATTTGCAAGAGGTTTTGCTTTTGGAAAGCAATATTTAGACAGATTTTTAGCCGCTAGAAAAATTGTAGTTTCAGAAAAATTACCTTTGATTTGTTCAACAAGATCTTTAATTTTAGGATTAAGATTAATTTCAATTGGTCATTCTTGAAAAGAAGCTTTTGAAATGACAATTTTAAAAACTGCTTTACCTAAAATTAAAGATAGAGTTTATTCACTGATTGAAGGATATATGAAAAGTGGTACTTCACCTGTAATTATTAAAAAAGAATCAGAGGTTGTAAAAGAAGCTGCTAAAAAAACAATTGGAAAACCGCCAGTGAAAAAATAGTTATTATTTTTTAGGAATAATTTATGGCTAGAGTTAGTAGAAAGAAAAAGAATGATGAATTAGTAAAATCAAGAGTTATTACTATCAAAATTAATGAAAAAGTAGTTGTTTATATTGATGAATGATATCTTGAAGAACTTGTAGATATTATCAAACAATATCCAGGAAAAAAATACTTTGATTTAATTGATAGAATGATTTTTAATTCCAAAAGAAAAAAACCTTCTTTTCCACAATTAAATTTAGCATCACACCGAGTTATTGAGAAAAAGAGTAATTTTTTTGAATTTCCAAGTATTGAAGAATACATTAATGAAACTTGATTAAACTCTGAAAAAGTTAGTTTATTGAAAGTTAATAGTAACAAAAAAATGTATGTAAAATATAGTACTATTGGTAGTGTCCCCCATATTCCAAGTTATTTAAATAATTTAAGTCCTAATAATATGCTTACATTTCAAAAAGAGAAATCTATCATTTTTAAAAAAGCAACAATTTTAATTAATGTTAGTGGAAATATGAACTGGAAAGATTATCGAAAAATTATTAGGGATTATTTTAGAATTTATGATTTTGAAAGTTTATCTTTAGGTAACATTTCTAAAACAACTGAAAATAAAGTTGATTACTATAGAATTTCAATTGTTAAAATTAGAAATGGTGTCAATGTAAATGGTCAAGGACTAATGTTTGAAAGTGCTGATTTTTTGAGAAGAATGATGTTTATGATTTATGAAATTGATCCAACTAATCAATACTGAAATGCATATGGTAATACAGTGTATAACAAAGATATTCAAATGCTTAAAGAGTATGAACCATATTTTGGAACAATTTTAGAAAGATATTTAAATCCTTCATTAATTTTGGTTGAATAAGACATAAATTGAGTGTAAAACTCAATTTTTTTATTAAAAAATACCATTTATTTAGTTTTACCCCTTTTAAAATGATTAAACTAAAATTATAATTATTAGTAAGAATTTTGATTTTAATTAAGGGTTATACTATGTTTGGAAAAAAGAAAATGAAAGTACCTTTTATGGTAGTTTTATCTTTTTCAAGAAAAAGTCTTGCAGAAATTGCTAGAAATACAATTAATGATGAACAAATATTAGCTAAAGTTTTAAAAAGAGAAGCTTCTAAATTTACTGTTACAGATTTTAAGTATTTTAATTTTGTAAATGATGATAATAAAGTTTATCGTGTAATTTTTCAAGTTTTAATGAAGGATAAAGAAAAACTTATTAAAAGACTTTTTTCAGAATTAAAGTATGCTTTTGATTGTTCAGATATTGAAATCACTTATAAACAAGATTTTGACTTTGGCAAATACCATTTAAAAAATGGATTAGCAAGAGGAGAAATTAATACTTATTCAAAATCTAATAATTCTTATTTAGATGACATTCCAACTAGTAAAATATCTCCACTTTCAGAAATTGATAAAAAAGTTAATCCACCAATTAATGATTTAAATTATACAGTTGCAAGTGCTAGTAACCATGAATATATTTCAAATACTTTAGAAACTATTTTAAATCAGAACCAAAATTATAATGGTTTTGTAAATGGTAATAAAAAAGCAGAAAATGTAATAAATAATAATTTATCTCAAGATAACTGACAAAATAACCAAAACCAAAATTTTGATAAATTAGAAAAAGAAGATTTAAATCAATTTGTCCCAAACCATACTGATTATAATAGTTTTAATAATCAACCATTTACTAATAACAGTAAACAAAATACATTTAGCAATAATAATATTAATTTAGTTAAAAATGAAAGTTTTAATCATAATAGTTTAGAAAATAACAATCAATCTAAACCAGATTTTTTGGATCACAAACAAGATATTAATACTACTGCTAGTAATTATTCAAATTTTACTAGTAACTTTCAAAATAATAAATTCAATAATCAATCAGATATTTTTGAAAATAAAGAGATTGTTTCTGAAAAAAATTAAAATTATATATCTATAAAATCAAAGGTAAGAATTTAATTTCTTACCTTTTTTATTTTTTTAAAAACTCATTTTAAATGTATTTTTTTTATAAAAATAGTTAAAAAAGTGCAAAAAAAAAAAAAAAAAGAAAAACCCAAATAAATATGTTTAATTTTGAATATTTAAAGGAATAATTTAGTTTT
>JAIDMU010000039.1 GCA_029050415.1 Malacoplasma sp. | reverse complement strand
TTCATTAACTTTGTAATTTAAAATTTTTTTACCATGAAATGAATCAGATATTTTTATTCTAAAAAACATGCTATTGTTTTCATATTTATCTCTTTTTTGAGAGTAAGCAATTTTTCCATTATCTAAAATAGTTACTGCATTTGAATGCAAATCTAGTTCAGATAAAATATGACTTGAAATAAGAATAGACTTATTTAGATTTATTAAATCTTGTAAGATTTCAAAAAAATCAATTCTAGCTTTTGGATCTAAATTTGCAGTTGGTTCATCCATTACTAGTAAATTTGGATTATTAGACAAAGCTTGTGCTAATAAAATTTTTTTCTTTTGACCACTTGAAAAATTGTTTGGAGATTGGTGTCTTAAATCTCACATTTTGAATTTTTTTAAAATACTTTCAGTAAAAGGTACAGCATCTTTGGTTTTGATTTTATTTAATTTAGCCATATAAATTAAATAATCATAACAAGATATTCGCGCAGGAAATATTGCATTTTCTGGAATATATCCTATTTTTTTTCTTGATTCCAAACTTTTATTATTTATTCCTGAAATATAAACCTCACCTTGAAAATTACGATATGATCCAATAATACATTTTATTGTTGTAGTTTTACCAGCACCATTAGCGCCAACAAAAGCATGAAATTCCCCTGGATAAACTTTAAAATTTAATTCATTTATAGCAGGTTGTTTTTTCTTACTATACTGTTTTTTTAAGTTAATAACTTCAAGAACTGGTTTATTTACATCTATTTTTTCATGATCTTTTTCTATAAAATGATCAAAAAAATGTGGAGATGCTGTTTGTTTTTTTTCTTTTTCATTTTTAAATCGGTTAAAAAATTTAATCATATTTTATTTAAAATCCTTTTTTCTGTAAATAACAAGTGAGATTAAAACTACTATTATAGAAAATAACAATCAAGAAAAAATTAATAATGTTGAATTATATAAAGAAACAAATTGAATTTCTTGATAATTAATAAAATAATTTGATGGTGATAAAATGTATCCAGAGCTAAAATTATATGCTTGGTTTTGCAAGATAAAAGATACAGGTTGTCCATCAAAAAGACCTGCATTAATTATTGCATTCATTATTATTTCTTTAAGTTTTTGCTCATCTACTACTCAATCTGGGTTTTGATTGTTGTAAACAATTTCTCATGATAATTGTGCAAAAAAACTTTCTAAATTAACATTTAAAAGTCTTATTAAAACAAATTTAATCAATGGAAGTGAATATTTAGTAAAATAATCATTTCAAAAATTTTGACTCTGACTATTTGAATCCCCCATTGATACTATTAAGTTTTTTAAATTTAAATCTGACTTATTTGGACCAACAAAGTTTCTATAAATTCCTGTATATATTATTTTATCTAAATCTTTAATTGCATTAATTCTAGATAATTGATTATTTGAGATTGTTGAAAAATAATTAGTTAAAGATTCTTGTGTAATTTCATTAATTATTTTAAAAAACAATGCAATATTATCTGAAATTTTTATTATTTTTTGAATTTCAGTATCATTATCTTCAAAAAGTTTAAAATGATATTCACTAAAATCTTTGTTTAATAAAATATCATCTAAACTTCCAAGATAATCCAAGTATTTATCATTTACCAAATTTTGTTGATTATAAGTATAAAATGAATATTTATAAGTAGCTGAATAATCTGTTATACTACCGAAGTTTGGTTTAATAGATGCATTGTATTTATTTACATATAAAAATTTTAAATTGATGTTTAAATTATTTGAATTAACAGGAGGAAAATTAATTCCTAAATTTAAGTTTGTGTTATTAGTACTTGTATTAAAGTCTGTAACTTTACTAAATTTTAATTTGTATGAAGAACTCATTAAAGATTGTGAAGTAAGACTTGAAAAAATATCTTTATTTCCAAAATTTAACATAAATATGCTACTTAGCTGACCTGCAAAATCCCCATATGCATATTTTGGAAAAGTCAATGTACTAAAATAGTTGTTATAAATTTGTTGTGGTGTTTTGTATTCTGTTTGTAGTATTTCTTGTGAAAAAAGATCATAAATATCTTTTGCAACTAAATACATTCCTTGTGTAACACTTGGATTACCTTTTTCATCAATATTTGTATAAGACATTCGTGCTACATCATTTTTGTAAGCAACTTCAGCAGTATTAGGATTATTTCCATTTTTGTCAATAACTAATGAACAAAGTAATGATGCAAAAACAAAAATAAATGTTGCACCTACAGTAATTAATAAAGAAACTACTTTTTTACAAAACATTGATAAAAATATTGATATTCCACCAAAAACAGCAAAACATACTATTGTACAAACAAAAATTCCAATAATTCCATAACTTGTTTGTTCATAATCTGCAAAAGATATTGTAAAAGAAAAACAAGCTAATAATGATGCTATTGTTGCAGTTGCTAAACCAAATACCAGTAGAATTAATGATTTAACAAAAAATATTTGACTTCTATGCAATGGTTTTGAAATTGTTAATAATTCAGTACCATCATCTATTGGTGTCCTGAAAATTTCTAGTGAAATATATGAAGATATAATAGCTAGTAATAAAACCATTATTAATGAAGTGACTGGAAGAGTTAAAAAATAAGTAGGCTGTTCATTTGTTATTAAAGGAGCAGCAATTATATATGCTAGTAAAATTACAAAGTAAATAATTGCACATACATAAATTGATATTTTTCTAACTGTTAAGTTTAAAGCAAATAAAAAATATTCTTTACTAAATACTTCATGTTTAATAAAATGAAAAAATTTCTTTGTTGTATTTTTTATTTTTGCAAACATTTTTTATTTCCTGCTATC
>JAIDMU010000038.1 GCA_029050415.1 Malacoplasma sp. | reverse complement strand
AAGCAGGACTATTAAGTATTGTTAAAAAAATGTCAATTAAAAATAAAGAATTAGAAAAGATAGAATTAATTGAAAAAATTTCTGAAATTGAAGAAGAAATTTCAGAAAAAATTGCTGATTTTATAAGTGAAATTTTAACTTAAAAAACATTAAATATTTATTTATGATATTTAATGTTTTTAATTATTGTAAAAGCTCGATAAATTTGTTCTAGTAAAATTAATCTAAAAATTTGATGATTAAAAGTAAGATTTGAAAATGAAATTTTATAATTGAATTTTTCTTTTATAGATGAATCAACTCCATAAGAACTACCAATAAAGAAATTAATATTTTTTGAATAATTGATTTTTTCATTGATTAATTTAGCAAAACCAATTGAATCAAGTTGTTTGGAATTAACATCTAATAAAATATTAAAGCCATCTTCTAAAAAAGAAATTAGTTTTAAACTTTCTTTTTTTAGTGCTGCTTCAATTTCACCTATGTTATTTTCATTTACTATTTTTTCTTCTAACAATTCTATAATTTCAGTTTTGTAAAAAAAGTTTAATTTTTGTAAGTAATCTTTAATTAATGTTTTTAAATTTTGATCTTTTATTTTGCCAAAACAAATAATTTTAATTTTCATAGAAATAAGTAAGAAAAACAACAAGTGTTTTACTTGTTGTTTTTATCATCTTTAATTGTTTCAAAACTAGCCATTAATGAAGCTAGCGAAGTTAAGTTTGGTGGCAAAATAATTTTTGTTGCATTACCATTAGCTAAAGCATCAATCTTATCTAATGAAATTCATGTTAGTACTTTTTCATTGATATTTGATGAAAGCAATAATTGAACTGCCTCTTTTTTACCTTGTGCTTCTAGAATTTGGGCTTCTTTTTTAGCATTAGCTAATTTAATCATAGACTCACTTTCACCTTCTGCTCTTTTAATTAAAGATTCTCTATATCCTTCAGCTTCTGTAATTCTTGCAGTTTTATCACGTTCAGCTTGTAATAATTTTTCCATTGCTTGTTGAATTGAAGGAGGGGGTGAAATCTCTTTTAGTTCCACACGATTCACTTTAATCCCTCAAGCATTAGCAGCTTCATCTAGTGTTTTAGTTAATTCCATATTAATATCTTGTCTACTTGTTAATGCATCATTTACTGTTTTAGTTCCTAAGAAATTTCTTAATGTTGTAGCAACTAAATTTTCAATTGCTTTAATAGCATTATCAACTCCATAGTAGTAACATTGTGGATCAAGAATTTGTAAATAAGTAACTGTATCAATTGCCATAGTAACATTGTCTTTAGTAATTACTCTTTGACTTGGGAAATCAATTACTTTTTCTTTTAAACTTTCTTTTTTTACTACTTTATCTACAAATGGAGCCAACATATGGATACCGGCTTTTCATGTTGTTCTATATCTACCTAATCTTTCAACAATATAAAAATCTGCTTGCGGAACAATTTTGATTGAAGTGAAAAGGATTATTAATAAAACTAATAAGATGATTGCAAAAATTACACAAATAACAATAATTCCTATAAAATCCATTTAAATCTCCCTAATGTAACATATACTTCCTTTTATATCTATTATTTTAACTGTTGTATTCAAATTAATAGTAGTTTGTTCATCAATTGGTAATACTAAATATGTTTTGTCATCAATTTTTATTTCACCAAAAACATTTTTACCATTATAGTTACTAGTGCTTTTTGTTAAAACTGTGACTGTGTCTTTAAGTTTGTCTAAATAGTCAGTTTTGTTTTTGCTTATTCTTTTTATTTTTAAAACTTTAAACATCATAAAGTAAATAAAAATTCATAGTATTATAGCAACACCAATTTCAACTATTGGTAATCACCATTGAAATTGAACAAAACCTGCAATAAATGCACTTGGAATTAAAGAAACAATGGTTGTGATTCCAAAAGCTGCTGGCATTGCAATTTCTACAATTAATGACACAAGCATAGCAAAAAGAATTATACCTAAGCTCACTCAGTTACCAATTTCCATATTTATCCCCTAATTAATAAATTTGAATACTTTTTATAAATATACATTATTTATTTTAATAAGAGTTTTGTTATCTGATTTTTTTATTTTTGATTTTTTATCAAGTATCTAAAAAATAAATATTTTCATTAAAACTATTTTTTTTATTCAAATACATTTTTGTATAAACTTCTTTTCCTTTTTTTAAAACAAAAAATTTTTTATCTAAATCTATATAAGAGTTAATAGTTGTTTCATATGGTAAGTATGAGACAAGTTTAATAAAGTCTTTTAAATCTAAATATGCATACTTTACTATTTCTTTTTGACTTGGTGAATAAATTAAATATGATTTGTTTGACATTAATATTTCAAATTCATCTGCTAAATAAAGTTTTAAATACTTTTTATTTTCTTTTTCAGTTTTGTAAATGAAATTATTTATATTTTGTGATTTTAAAAAATTAATGTTTATTTTATTTATTGTTTCAAAATTTATTTTTTCATTTTTATTATTTGCTTTTAAAAACTGATCTTTTCTCAATATTCATTTTGAGGTTTGAGTAACTGGAATAAAATTTAAACTTTTATAAATGTTTCAATCATGTGATTGGATGAAAAATAAATTACCATAGATATCTAATTCATTAATAAAAAGCTGTAAATATTTAGTCATAATTCCTTGCTTTTGGTATTTTTTATCAACAGCTACTGCAAATATTAAGTAAGCCTGTTTTTTTTGATTGTTTAAGTAAATTCTTTTTGGAATGAAAAATGACATCATTATTAAATTATTTTTATCTTTAACACCAAAAAATAATGCATTTTTTATGTAATTTGAAAATAATGCATCTGTGTATCTTTGGCTATCATTAAATGCATTTTTATATAAGTTAATTACTTTATCAATTTCTATGTCTTTTAAATCTTTAATTATTTCCATATTAAAAAATTTTAATATAATGTTCTAATCTTTATTTTAAAAATTTTATTCATATTTACTTTGCAAAATTATAATAAAAATCAACTTATTTGGATTTTTATGCAATTAAGGAAATAAAATGAAATTTAGAAAAATAGATACAAATGATAATAACATATTTGTTTTTATAAAAGAAAATGAAAATACTTCTTTAAGTTTTATGGTTATATTTGAAATATATGAAAATGGTGTTTTAGTTGAAAAGGTAGGTTCTAGTGAGGTTTTTGTTTCTGATTAAACATCACAAAATATTTTGAGAGATATTGTTGATTATTTAAAAATTACTAAAACTTGTGAAAAAATTTTAAACAATGAAACATTAATTGTTTGAAAAATAAATTTACCTGATTTTATAAATTCACTGATTATAAAAAATTTTAAATTAAAACCAGATAATTATCCTGTAAGCAGTTATTTTAGTAGAAATGCTAATTGGTGAATAAAATCATTTTCAATAAGAAATTTAATTACTAGAATTGTCACTAAAATGGAAATCTAAATTAATAAGAGTAAATAGTGTGATTAAAATTTTTATTTTTATTATTTTAAGCTTGATAAAGT
>JAIDMU010000037.1 GCA_029050415.1 Malacoplasma sp. | reverse complement strand
CATATATTCAATATTGCTTCTATTTAAATGGTTAGGATCTTTATGAAAAAAACTAAAAAAAGATGAATAATTCTTTCAACTGTTATTACAACTTTAGGATTAACAGCTGCTTTGCCTTTAGGAATTATAAATTTTACTAATTCAATTAGTCAGATTAAAAAAGTTAGTTCTATAAAACAAGATGATTCAAAAGAGTTAATTCCAGCACAAAACATTTCTCAAAATTCCAATCTTGCAACAAAAACAGGTCCTTTAACTTTTTGAGGAAATAAAATTACTGCACTTGATTGATACGGATCAAAAATTTGAGATATTGATATGAGTTTGTATGTAGAAGGTGATAATGGAAAAACTGGAGCAGATGCTTCATATGCTAAAGGTAGTTGACAAAGAGCGTGATTAAATTGAGATTATAGTAGAGATACTGATACTATTTGAATTATAGGTTATGGAAATAATGCTAATGCTAATAGTAAACAAAAATTATTTTCAGTAAATGCAATTACAGGTGAGCTAAAAGAAACAGTTGATCTTGGTGTTACTGGGACAGTATATTATGTTTCAGCTTTAGCATCTGGGAATGTTATGTGTTATGGAACTGCTACAACTACATACCAAGCAACAGCTTTTTTATATGATGTAAAAGCTAAAGAAGTTAGAAAAATTCAAGGTGATAGCAAACAGCAAGCAGATGAATTAAAAGATGAAAATCCTAGCAATCCTAATACTACTTTTAATAAAGATTATCGTTGATCATTTTCTAATTTAATTCCAGTATCAAACAATGTAAACTTTGTAGAAATCTATGCATTTGGTACAAAATCTAGTACTGATGATAATGGTGCTAATTTAGCAAGTTATGATGTTTACTTCATAATGGTAGATGACAATTTAAATTCCATTAAAAGACCAGGATGAGAAAAACCTAAAAAAATTGCAAGTGGTTTACCAGGTTATAGAAATACATCAGTTGCTCCGCAACGTGATTATTTCACATTACTTAGTGGTAAAGTTGCAACAGTTGTTTATAATTCTGTAGTTATTGTTGATCCATCTAATTTAAACAACATTAAAGTTTTCACTATGAGTGAAGCAAAATGAATTCAATCTTGAACTATAGATGCTAATGAAAATTTATATTTTAAATTTAAAGCAGATGAAAAAATTTATAAAATTGATAAAACAATTCTAAATTCAAACTCAAATTCAACTTTAGCACCTCAAACTTATTTAGATTTAAAAGGAATAAGTCAAGATGGTGTAAGTGGCTTTGCAAATAATTTTGTAATTTATAATGTTTTTGGATATACAGGTCAACTAATGATGATTAATGCAGATCCTAGAGTTTATATTAGAAGTGATGCTGCACCAACTCCTGAGGAAAATGAAACTACTAAGTGAGGACTAGCAGTTGGGGTTACTCAAAATCAATCTAATCAGTCAGTTGGTGACTATAAAGGATTGCTAAATACAGAGAATTCATTTCAAAAATCTGCAGATTTTGAAATTGAGACTTCTACTTTAGATTCAAAATTACCAAGTGAAATTACACAAAATGATATTAAACCATTAAATAATTCTTTTTTTCAAGCAAATTCTACTTATACCCCTTTTCAAATAAGTGACATTAATGATGAAAAAGGTACTTTTAAAATTACTGTTAATTTGTATCAAATACCATGATTTGCTTCAACTTTACCAGATGGTGCTATTCCAACCAAAATAGTTAAAGATTTCACAACTAAAAATAAAATTGATAGCAAAGTAAGTTGAAAATCTTTATCTTCTTCAACAGACTATGATTTTTTAAACATGTTACCATCAAACTTAACAGTAGATGATGTTAGAAATTTAGATCCTTTTCAAATTTCATTTCAATCTCAAACAATTACTGACAGTCAAGGTAATTTAAAATATCCTAAAAAAGAATATACAATTGCTAGCACAGATGATAAAACTGGTAAAGTAACTATTAAAGTTAACTATAAATATGTACCAATGGGCATAACTTATACTGGAAGAAATGATAGTAGTGAAGTTTTAACTTATTCTCAGCAACATGATTACACTATATTTAGCGAAGGAACACAAAGTCAATTTAATTTTATGGGCTCAAGTTCTAGTGCTACAGATAACAAAATTCAAGAAATAGATGTTACAAAAGTTGCACAATTAAAATTCTTACTTGAAGCAAATACTTTACCAAGTTCTTTTAACTCTTTAACTAATTCAAATAACAATAATGCAGAATTTTTGCAATTTATTAATACTAGTTTAAGTAAAGGTTATCCAGTTTCAAAAATTAATTTTAGTGTATTAGCAAATGATAATGATGGAACTTTACAAATTACTGCAAATATTTCAGCTAATAATTCCCCTGATAAAACTGCACACAAATACATTGCAAAATATATTAATTTGAATATGCAAAAAAACTATAATTTTCAGTTTCTTACTACAGTTAAAGAATTTGATAAAATAGCTTTTAATACAGTATTAGCTTCTTCAGTTACTGAAGGTGATGTGATTGCATATTTAGTGAAATATGAAGGTTTTGATTCAAATGATTTAAATGTTTCATTATTTCCAAATGATGCAAATGGTGAACTTACAGTTTCTGTTTCACTAAATAGAAATTATGCAAATGAAATTGGAAGTAAAAATCATGGTTTTACAAATTATCAAGCTAATCATAAATTTAATGGTTTTATGACAACTGAAGAATTTAATAGTAAATTTTCAGTGGAATTTGTTGATGATAGTTCTGTAGATTTATTAGATTTTAAATTAAAACAAGTTCAAGAAATTTATGATACTCTTGTAACCAATAAAAAACCTTTAACAGTTGGAAGAAAAACTTATAGTGATTTAAATGATTTAGTACAGAATTTACTTGTTAAAAAAATGGGAACATCAGTTCCTAAAAACTGAAAGGGTAATAGCAACATTAAAACAGAAATGTATATTGATAATTCACTAGGTATTGCAAGCTTCTATGTCAAAATTCCTCAAAACTTGTTGAGTGGTTCAAGTAGTGATTTAAACTTAATTGCAAACTATTCAGGTTTTGTTAAAGGTAATGTTGATAAAACAGATGATAACTTATCATTTGTGTCAAATAATATGTTAAAGAATTATTTGGTATCTAAAGGTATTTTTACCCAAGACCAAATTAATAATTTATCAATAGGTCAATTTAGTGAATGATTAAATAAAGATGATAATATTAAAAACTTGATTACTTACTATACTGGTGAATATAAAACAAAATTAGATGCAAATAATTTCAAGTTTACAATTATTAGTAATGAAATACAAAAAACAATTTCAGTAACAATAGATTTTGGACAAATGACAAATAAAAACTCACTATCAAGTTATAGTATTCAATATATTTTATAATTTAAAATACAAATATTTTTTAAAAGCAAGATTCTAAGCAAACCTTGCTTTTTTTTTTTTTTTTTTAAAAAAAAAAAAAAAAAAAAAAATAAAAATTTAAAATTTTTATTTTTATTATTTTTATTTATAATTT
>JAIDMU010000036.1 GCA_029050415.1 Malacoplasma sp. | reverse complement strand
ATTTAAGGTAAAAGCATTAATTTTTTTAAAAATAAAATTAATTGTGCCTTTTATATGGAAAATGAGAAAAATTCCCATTCTTTATGTTTTAATGCAAAAATTTTTAATTATTTTATTTACTTATTTAATATGTATTTGTATGGTAAATACAAAGATAAATAAAGGAAATTTAAAATAAATTATAAAAAATAATTTAAATGTATTTTTAATGTTTACTTTTAAATAAAAACATTATTTTATTAAGGTTATTATTTCTTTTTTATTTGTGGATTATTAAAATACCACAGTATGTATGTGTCCATTTTGTGTTATTTTTAAATTTGAAATAATGTTTTTATTTTTTAAAGTAGAACAAAAATCTTACCAAAATTACATTTATTGAAATTAGTTCTTTATTTATAAAGTTTTTAGGAAATAAATCAAAACTATTGATTTTAAACCATACATATAAATTCTAGCTTTGTATTAACTACAAGCTAGATATTTATATCTCATATTTAGAAAGGTAAATAAGTTAGTGAGAAAAAATGGGAAAAAAATTTAAAGGAATTTTTTCAGCTTTAATTACTCCATTTGATAAAAATGGAAAAGTTAATGTTGAACAATTAGAAAAGATTGTTGAATTTGAAGTAAGTAAATTAAATATTGATGGTCTTTATGTTTGTGGATCAACTGGTGAAGCTTTTTTAATGGGCTATGAAGAAAGAAGTCATGTTATGAAAGTTGTTGCTAATGTTGTTAAAAACAAATTAAAAGCAAATACACAATTAGTTGCCCAAATTGGTGGACTAAATATTTTTGAAATTGAAAAACTTGCAAAGGATGCAAAAGAATTTGGATATCATGGAATTAGTGCAGTAACTCCTTTTTATTATGGATTCAGCTTTGCTGATATTAAAAAATACTATGAATTAATAACAAGTTTTACTGACCTACCTCTTTTGATTTACTATTTACCAGCTTTAACTGCTGTAAATATTAGTTTAGATAACTTTGTTGAATTATTACAAATGAAAAATGTAGCTGGTGCTAAATACAGCTCTCCAGATTTATTTATGTTAGAACGTTTAATTGCTAAATGCACTGACAAAACATTCTTATTTGGAGTTGATGAATTTTTAATGGCAGCAACAACTTTAGGAATTGATGGAGCAATTGGTTCTACATACAATTTAATGGGTGCTGCTGCTAAAAATATTTTTGCTTTAGCAAAAAACAAAGAATTAGATAAAGCAAAAGTATTAACATCTAAATACAACAAAATCTTAAAAGATATGTTGGATGGTGGAATCTATCAAACTTTAAAACAATCAGTTGCAATTGCATCTGGAATACAAGGTGAAATTTATTGTAGAACACCAATGAGACAAATTGATGAAAAAGCAAAAACTATTTCTAACCAAATAGTTAAAGAATTATTTGCTGATTTACAATCAGGAGTTAAATAAAAAATGAGTAGGATTTTAAACGCATTTGTTACAAGTCCTGCTGAAACTACTGGTGCTTTTTCACCAGAAATAGGATCTGGAAATTTAACTTTTTCAGATTCTAATTGAATAATTGTTGGAATTTATTTATTTGCCATTTTATGTATTGGAGTATATTTTTCTTTAGAATCAAAATTCAAAAAAAAAATATGTTGCTACATCACAAGATTTTTTTATGGCATCTAAAAGTATTCCTGGTTGAGCAGTAGGATTTAGTTTATTTGCAACTAGTTTATCTGCAATTACTTTTTTAAGTGTACCAGCCCAAACTTTTGGAAGTGACTGAATCATTGTAGTAGGTTCAATCATCGCACCAATTTTTGCACCTTTTCTAATAAAATTTGTTGTACCTTTTTTTAGAAAATTAAATGCAGAATCTGGTTATGATTACATTGAAAAAAGGTTTGGTTTACACTTAAGATTATTAATTTCTGCTACTTTTATTATGTATCAAACAATGCGTGCTGCTGTTGTTGTGTATTTACCAACAATTGCAATTGCAACAATTATTCCAGGAGCAAATGAATATTTAATTGCTGGAATTGTAATAGTTGTTACAATTGGTTATACATATTTGGGTGGAATTAAAAGTATTATTTGAGCAGATTTAATCCAAGGGTTTTTATTAACTGCTGGGATACTAGTAATGATATTTTATTCAATGGGATTAATTGACACTTATGCAGATTTAGGAAATAATGCAACATCTGGAACAGGTGGTTTTGCTGCAAGTGCACAAAGTGCATTTGAAAACGGTAAATATTTAGCTAATGGTCATTGAGTATTCACACTTACTGGACTTGGAATTCCATTAGTGTTTATGTCATATTTTGTTAATGCAATCTATCCACTTGTTGGTGGACAAGATGTAGTTCAAAGATATCAAGCATCTAAAACAAAAAGAGATGTTAACTTTGGAATTAGCTTAAATGCTTCACTAACAGTTCTTGTTGGGGTATTAATGTTTTATGGTTTTGGTACATTATTATTCCAATTATTTAGTGCAACAAACCAAGTTGCATACAATGTTTTACCATTTACCTATCAAACAGAAAATGGTGATGCAGTTAATATCTCTGTAGTTTGAGTTGCTCATAATACAGGAAATGTTCCAGAATATGGAACTAATGTATTTGGTTATGTTAAAGATTTTAATGGACAAACAGGTTGGTTACCATTGGTTACAAACGGATGAGATAAAGCAACATTAAAAACTATTCAAGATTTATCAATGCAGGGAACTAATGCATTAGGAAATGGTGATTTAGTTTCAGTTAATTCAATTGTTTCAAGTTATTCTGATTTTTCTAGTACTAATGGGGTTGTTTCAAACAGTAACATTGTGCCATATTTTATAGCGTCAGTTTTACCAGTAGGAATTTCAGGATTGATAATTGCTGGAATTTTAGCAGCATCACAATCTGCTATGGGAAGTTGTTTTAATGCTGCTTCAAGATGTTTTGTTGATGACATTTTAAAATTGTTCTATCCTAATTTATCTCACAAAAGTCAATTGTGAATTGGGAAAATTGCTGTAGTTGTAGTTGGGTTATTTGCATTATTATTCACAACAGTTTTAATTTCAACAAAACAAGATTCGATTTTCTTATTCTTTAATTCAATTGTTGGATTATTTGGTGCTTCAACAATGGCAATCTTCTTTATTGGAATGTTTGACAATTATGTAAGAAATAAAGCTGCTATTACTGGAATGTGAATGGGAATAATTGCTGCATTAATTACTTTCTTACTTTCATATGCTCCATTTATGAGTTTATTTGGAAAACCAATTTTAATTAATAATGCTTGAGTTGCAGTATTCTCATTTGTAACAACATATGTTGTAAGTTATCTATTCCAATTCATTGAAAACCTTGTTAGATATCATAAAGCAACTTTAGTTTCATATGAAAAATTAACAGCACTTGGATTAGCTTTAAAAGCAAATGAATCAAAAATAGAAAAATGAGCAAAATTTGGAATGAATGGTTTATTAGCTAAAAAGTGTATTTTTGATGAACATAAAAAAATAGATGATTTTGAGTATGAAAAAATTTATGATGGACGATGAACTTTAAATAAATATGGAACTAAATTATTTAAAAGTGGCAAACTTTCAGAAAGAAAAGTAATTATTTTAAACCGATTAGGCTGAGCTTGGTTCTATTTAAGATATGATACTCCTAGAAATGATGAACAATATTATCAAAGAATTAAAAACTATACACTAAAAGACATTAGTGAAACTGAAAAAATGATTGATCTAGGAGAAGATTCTTGAAACTGAGACATGGCAGCATATAGTAGATATGTAAAACATATTTACAAAAATAAAATGAGATCTAAAGATATTAATAAACTTGAAGAAGTGCAATTAACATTTAAACAATTCCAAGAAAAAACTTCTTATGATCGATATGTGCTTCATACTAAAATAGGTAATTGGTTTAGAATTAAAAAGCATAAAAAACAATTGATTGATTA
>JAIDMU010000035.1 GCA_029050415.1 Malacoplasma sp. | reverse complement strand
GTATTAATTATCAAAAATTGTTGTTGTTACAATTGGATTTTTCTTTTTATTTTTTCATACATAAAACTTAACAGTTTTATTAATTAGATCACTAATTTTTTGTTTTGATGTTTCACCACTACTTAAAGCTTTTTCAATTTCATCTTTAATGCTAAAAGAAATCTTTGAAATTAAAGACGAAGAATCTTTTGCAAAAAAACATCCACGTGTTGTTAACATTGGATTTTTTACTACTTTTTTTGCTTGGAAATCCACCATTACAATAACATTAAAAATCCCTTCTTCTGATAGCACTTTTCTTTTATTAATTAAATCAGTTGTAGATTTTGAAGCAACTTTTTTATCAATATAAATTGGTGCAGCATCAATCCTGTTATTTGTTTGAGTTAATACATGATTTTTTAATTCAACTTTTAATCCATTTGTTAAAACAAATACATTGTTTGGATCAATTCCAATTGCTTTTGCGTTTCTTTTCATTGCACTAAGCATTTTACTCTCACCATGAATTGGAATTAAGTATTTTGGTTTTAAAATTTTAAACATCATTTGTAATTCTTGAATAGTAGCATGTCCTGATGAGTGAATTCTAAAGTTTGGACTATTAGTATGTAAAATCACGCCTTGTTTATAAAGTTTGTTAACAAGTGTTTCAACACTTTTGAAATTACCAGGAATAGGGTTACTTGACATAATAATAGTATCAGTTGTTTTTAAAGCTAACTTTTGATATTTTCCTTCAGCCATTTGGTTTAAAGCTGCCATTTCTTCACCTTGTGATCCTGTCAGAACAATTAAAACTTGATTATCTTTACAGTTTGCTACTTCTTTAGCACTAATAAAATCAGTTTCACTAATTTTTAAATAACCTAGTTTTTTTGAAGTCTTAATATTAGACTCCATACTTCTACCCATTATACAAACTCTTCTGCCAAGCTTTATTGCTCTTTCAATAATCTTTTCTATTCTTCCTAAATTTGATGCAAAAGTAGCTACAAAAGTTCTTCCTTTTGCATTTTTAATTAATGTTTCAACATTATTAATGATGTTATCTTCTGAAATACTAAAACCAGGTTGATCACTGTTTGTTGATTCTGACAAAAATACATCAATACCACGATTGCTCATTTCAACTAATTTATGAATATTTGTATCATCTGTATCTTTTCCAAAGTCATAACGATAATCTCCAGCACTTACAATCCTGCCGTCTGGAGTTTTTATACACATTCCAAATGAATCTGGAATTGAGTGACAAACTCTAAAAAAATCAATTTCAAAATACTTAGTTTTAAAAACTGAATTATCATCATATGGAATAATTTCAGGATTACATTTTAAATTTTTAAATTCTGATAATCTTCTTTTAATTAATTCAGTTGCTAAAACCGGGGCACAAATTTTTTTAACATCAGTAGTTTGCAATAAATATGGAATCCCACCAATATGATCTTCATGTCCATGAGTAATTAACAACATCTCAATAGGTCTTTTATTTTCTACAAAATATGCTGTATTCGCAATAATTCCATTAATTCCTAATAAATCACTACTTGCAAACTTAATTCCATAGTCTACCATAATAGTTTCTTCATTGTGTTCAATTGCATATGAGTTTTTTCCAACTTCATCCAAACCACCAACAGCAAAAATATAAGTAGTATTTGGTTTATTAACATACTGATTACTAATAGGAATATTTTTAAACCTACTATAATCAACTTTTTCAGAATCTGGAATTTTTTTAATATCAGTGTGAATTTTTTCTTCTTTAATGTCTATTTCATCTTCTTCTAAAGTGGTTGCTTTAACATTTTGGTTATTTTGATTTATATTGTTGTGAAAATCTTTATTTTTAAAATTATTTTTATTATTTTTTTGCATAGTTTTTCCTTAAAGTAATACAAATTTTGTTGTTTGTTCTTTTTTTACTGTTAACATAT
>JAIDMU010000034.1 GCA_029050415.1 Malacoplasma sp. | reverse complement strand
CAACTTATAGTATTCAATATATTCTTTAATGAGTAAAATATAAATAATTTTAGTAGGTAATAAATTATGGGAATAAGTGTAATTCAAGTTATTGATAATAAAAAAATTGCAATTAAAGAACTAAAAAAAATAAAATTAAGTTTCTTAAAATATTTATTTTTTGCACTTTTTTCACTTTTAGTTTTAGCAGCTGCTATAGCAGTTTATTCATCTTTTTTACTTACTTATAAATTATATGAACTAAGTTTTTTTGTTTATTTTATTTACCCAATTATTATCTTTTTTTGATTAATTATTTTTGGTGCAATTGCTTATTTTTTAGCAACAACAATCAAAAGTAAAGTTGAGTTTGAAGAAGTATCTAACATTCTTTTATCAAAAAAAGAAATAAATAAAATATACAATCCATTTTGATTACTAAGTAAAACTATTAAAATTAATATGATTATAAAAAGTTTAAAAAATTCAGAACCTAATCCACAAGATATTGTTGATTTAATTAATTAATTTTTTTAGTTACACCCCCTTTTTTATATTAGTTAAGGTTGGTATAATTAATATGATAGTAGTTATATAAACTATAGTTTATTTTAATATTTTTTTATTTTTACTATAAATGAGGCTTTATGAAAAAAAGAAAGTTATTATTAACATCATTGCTTGCATTACCTGTTCTTGTTTCTCCGTTAATGGTTAATTCAATTTTAAAAAAAGATAGTAATGTATCTCTTGTTGATCAAAAACAAACTGCTGATACAACAAGTTCAGGTCTTGTTAATTTGGAAACTGATAGTACAAAAAATGGTCAAGTGAGTATTCCTTCAAATTATTTTAAACAAAATAGTATTAATACATTAGCTAATAATAATGGTCCTATTTTGCTTTTTGATGATGCTAAAACATTTGGTGCAACAGATTGATATGGTAATCCTGCTTGATATATTCATTTAGGAACAAGTGATGGATATTATTCAAGTTACTGATATACAACATCTTCTACTAGCACTATAGATTTTAGTAAAGCTGGAACTAAAGTTGTTGATTGAGATTATAACTACGAAACTGATAATCTGTATGTTTTAACAGATACTTCATATTTAATAATTGTTACTTCAAAAACTGGAGTAATTGTTTCTGCTACAAAAATAGATGATACTGTTAATAAAGTAGAAATTATTAAATTTAACAATACTGTTTATTTATGAAATAGTGATGCTCCTAATCCAAGTATTCATACAGTTGATTCAAAAACAGGTGAATTATCTAAAACAACTACAACAAATAGTTCTTGAAACACTAAATATTTAATTGGAATAATTCCTTTAGATGTTAACTATTCAGTTGGTGTATTTTCTGATATTAAAGTTGATTCAAGTAATAGTAATGGTAGTGTAAGTCTACAAATGAAATTTATTGATGATTCATTAGTTGATTTAAATAGTAATGTTACTAATAATACTGTTAGTTTATCTAGTACAAAAGGAAGTGATATTTATATTGCTAGTTTTGCTAGAACTAGTGATTTTATAATTTTTATTGGAAATAAAGTTTATAGCGTTTCTTTAAATAAGTCTGTAATGACAGATAGTAAATTTACTGATTTACTTAATAGTAGTAGTAATCCTAATTTAAATAGTTTTAGTATTAGCAGTAATGTTAACTCAGCTTTTATAGATAAAAATAATCAAATTTATTTTAAAACTGATAATTCAGCAGATTTTAATTACATTTCTATTAGTAATCAATTTACTAAAGTTACTATTTCTACTTCTGGTCAAAATACTGTTTTTACTTCTGACAATGTTAATGATGCTCAAGTATTTCCTGTACCAATTAATAATAGTGATAAAGTTGTTTCTTATGAGTATACAGGATATGTACTAAGTCCAAAAGATTTTACAGGTACAGGTTTTAAAAATAGTTCATTGTTAACACAAAGATATACTTCAACAAGTCGTAATCCTGCATTTAGAATTGATGGTACAAATACTTCTTCTATTCCAAGTGTAATTCAATCATCAAATTTAACTGCTAATCAAACAGCACTTTCTGGTTTTGCATTAGATACAAATAATGCAACAATTATTGCTGATGATATTACAGGTAATGCATTCATTCGAGTTCCTTATATTATTCGACAAGCTTGATATGGTGATAACCAGATTGCAAGTGGATATTTAATTTCAAAATGAAAATATGCTGGTGTAGCTTCTGTTACAACTTGAGCAACTCAAACTAATTTTGCAAGTATTTTTGGATCTTATGAAACTAATCAAATTGATGAAAATATGTTAAAAAAACAAGCAACATCAATTATTAAAGTACCACAAAGCATTTTAGCTCAAGCAAACAATAATTTAGATATTAATTTTATCATTGTTAGCAGAACACCTAATACTGGAAAAATTACTTTAAATGCAACTATTAGTTACACAAACTCTTATGGTTCTGTTATTAGTTATGCAATGACTAAACAACAAGAATATACAATTGCTAAGCAAGCAGCAGCATATTCTTTTATGTTTGCTGGTGCTGAAAGTAATTTTGATAAAATTAATGTTACAAGCAAAACCACAAGTGAACTATATGAAAGTGCACAAAAAGAAATTAAAACAAGTTCATCAAGTACTTTTTTCTCAGCAGATGTTATTAGTTTAGGAGCAAACTATACTGATTATGCTAATACACTACCAAGTTTATGACAAGTTGAAGGAATATCTAAATTTATAACTAAAAATGATAAGTATCCTTCAAATGCTGTAATTGAAGTTTTGGCTGCAGATGATGATATTGGAAGTATTATTATTCTTGTATCATACAACAATCTTTCTAATTCAACTCCTAGTAAATTTGCTATTAAATATACAGGTATTGTAAATTACTCAACAGCTCAAGTTCAATTTGCTGGAAATAATAATACTGATTCTTTATACTCACAAAAGTTTAGTGATAATAATATAAAAATACTAACTTCAGTTCAAGGTTTTGCAGATTATAACACTAAACTTGCATCTGATGTTTCAGCTGGTGCTTTAAACTCATTGTATACAACTCAATTAATTCAATATATGGGATTTACTCCAAAAGTTAGTATTGTTAATAGACAAAACAATGACAGTGAAGGTTATAGTTCTTTAGATATGGAATATGGTTCTATTTGTTTAAAACTAGATTTTACAGATATTGAATCTAGTGTCTTATTAGATAGTAAAGAAGAAAAAGTTGTTTTCCCAAAAATTTTATATAACAAAATGGGATTAACTAATGGTGTTATTTATCAAAGATATATTGGAATGCTTCCAATTGGTGAAACATATGGAATTACTATTAATCAAGAAAGAGAAAGACAATTAATTTTTGCTAATAATGTTAATGCTGAATTTATTCCTTCACAAATTAGAAATATTTTAGATGTAAAAGGGTATGATGTAGCTGCTGGAGACACTATAAACATTGATGGGTATAGTTGAAATGGTGAAATTCTAGTTTTCTATGTTAGTGCAAGATCAAAAACTTATGAATCTGTAAGAATTGATCATAAAGAGTTCCAAGTTAATTGAGCACCAAAATTTGCAAGTGTTAGACAAACAAGTTTAATTGTAGCTGTGATTACAAGTCTTGTAGGAATTACTTTAGTTGCTTTAGGTATTTCTTTATATATTGTTAGAAGAAATAAAATTAGAAAATTATTGAAATAAAAATTTATTCATATTGAAAATACTGAACTTCTTAAAAAGTTCAGTATTTTTTTTATTCACATTTTTTAATTTTTATTTATTTATTAACAATTAAATATTATAATATCTAGTGCATAG
>JAIDMU010000033.1 GCA_029050415.1 Malacoplasma sp. | reverse complement strand
AAAAAAAATCACATTTTCTTTAAAATTTAAGAATTTAAGTGATAATATTCTATTTTTATAAATAAAAATAGAATAAAAAAAATCACTATTTCTAGTGATTTTATTTTTGTTTTTTTTAACTAAACACTAACTTTTGCTTTTGTTCTTATTCTAATTAGAACGACTGCAGCAATTATGATTGCGGCTAATGCCAAACATCCAATTACAATTCCAGCAATCACTCCAGCACTCAACCCATCTCCTGAATTTGGACTATTTGGATTATTAGATTCATCATCAGGAAGAGGAACAAAATTAGGTGAACCTGTACCTGTAAAACCATTATAAGTTTGAGATATTTTAGCTTCATTTGCAGGGAAACCAACAGGTAATATTCCATTAGTATCAGTTGGACTAGTTTTAATAGGAACATTAATTTCTACAGATAAACTAGTATCATTAGGATTAGATAAAGTTACCATATTTTGAGTTACTTTAACAGGAATACCTTGAATTGTAATATTTTGTAACAAGTTTTCAATAACTCACCCTTTATTGTTGTCTTCTACAATTTTTTTAGCATTATAATCTTTTCTAAATTGTGTTACAGCACTTTCAGTTTCTAATTTAAAACTTCAAGAAAAATCTTTTTTTGCAAAACCTGTTGCTTGAATATAAGAAACGTATGAAACTTTACCATTATCATTTACTCCATCACCAAAATTATTAGCATATGTAATTTCAGTTTCAAAACTTACTTCTCCTGTTTCATCATTTCCTTCAACATTTTTAAACTTAATTGTATCCAATCAATCATTTTGTTTTAAAAAATCATCTAAGCTTGATGAATTTATACTTGAAGGCATCATATTTTTTAAAATATTAGATTTTTCTTCAATATCATTTGCTAAATTTTCTAATGAAGAAAAATTAATTTTTGAATTATTAGTTGGTTCAAAATTTTCATCATCATTATTAAAATTAGTAGTTGTAGTTGACAATCATTGTCCATCATTTCCATCAATAACTTGTTTAGCTAAATAGTAAATATCATCTGTAGTATAAGTATCAAAATTTACATCAGATAAAGTATACGGATTTTCTTGGATATAATCATCACTTGAAATTCTTTGATCATCAGCAGTTGTTGATTTTAAATCAATGTATCTAGTATTAGTTAAATATTTACCATTAGCATCACCTTTACCAGTTGATGAATAGTCATATTCTTCTCCACTCAAACTAAAATAAACAAAATCAGATTCTTTATCATAACCAACTGAATTAAATTCTCAATTATTAACTATTACATCATCTTCTAATCCAGTTTTTTTAGTTTCATCATAATCTAAACTATTTGCTGCACTAGGTCCAGTAAGTTGATTATGAGCAATGTTCATATATGTATTACCTAAACCATAAGTAAAAGTGGTATTTGAAACATTTATAGTTAATGGAACAGTACTAAATGAAGCAAACATTTTATCATAACTATCTAATAAAACTCCAACGCTTTCTGTCATTGTAGTACCATTAAGACTACTAGATGTAATAAAAAATCTCTTATAAATACTATTAAAATCAGGCAATTTATTTTCACTATTCAAATAACCTCTATAAGTATTATCATTTTTTTTATTAGCTACATCAAATCCTTTACTAGTATTATCTGATGGTTTTAAGTTAATAAATTCATCATTTACAGGAAATACATAATAATTGTATGAAGTTGTAGTTACACCACCAGTTTTATTTATTGATACTTCTGGTCCATTTGTAGTACTATTAGTTGATTTATAAGAAAGTTGTGTTTTAGCTAAAGCATTTGTATTTGCAGTAGCAAACAATCAAACACTAAAATTTATTCCTTTAACACCACTTGGTAAAAATCCTAATAAATAGTCACCTTGTGAAGCTATCCCAGCAATAGTTCCAAAATTATTACTTTCATCATCATTTCCTTTTACATTAGCAAAACCACTACTTTCATCAAAAGACATAATTTTTGTTGAATTTTGTATGTTAGCATTTGTGCTACCTGAAGTTACAATTAATTGATCACTAGAATTAAAGAAAATAAATTTAGAATTATCTCTAGCTTTTGCAATCACTTGATTTTGTTCTAATTTAGCATCTTTAGGAACAACAATAGCACCTGAATTAATATCTAATCCAAAAACAACTAAGTTATTTAAAGTAATAACATTATTTTCTGTACTTTCATTTCCAAATAAAACAAATAAAATGTTTTTGCTTTCTAAATAAGCAAAATTAATTACTTTATAAGTACTTATATCTTCTGCTGATAAAACAGTTTTATAATAATTTTTTAATAATGTGTTTTCAGTTAATTTATGACTTCAAAGCAACAACCCAGCATAAGTTGTAACTGTAATAGTTTGTTTATTTGCAGTCATTCCAACTGTAGCTCCACCTGCTTTAACACCAGTTTGACTAGTACCAGTTGTAAGTGAAGGAATTATTACATTAACTGGTGATACATTATTGTCTTCATAAGAAACTATGTAATCACCAAAACTTTTAATAGAAGTGTCAGCAACTGGTAAAGCATCTTCTAAATTTATTGAAGAATCTGTTGTAGATTCATTAACATTTAAAGATTTACTAATCAAATGAACTGAATTACTAGAATTATTTAAGGTTGCTAATCCAATTGGTAAAGCAACTAAGGGAAAAGAAAATAATGAAAATAATATTTTCTTATTTAATTTCTTTTTCATGTTTAAATAAATACCTTTCAAAAAATTTACTCAAAAAAAACTAAAAAAATATAATCTTATCTTAAAAAAAAAAAAAAAAAAACAATTTTAGTTAAAAATTTTGTAATAATTATTTAAAATTTA
>JAIDMU010000032.1 GCA_029050415.1 Malacoplasma sp. | reverse complement strand
AAAATAAATCTATAAAAAAAATAAACATTTTCAGACCGATAATAAAAAAAGAAAATGAAAATCAAATAAAGCAATTCTATAAAAATGCTGTTTATTTAATAAAAGAAAATGTTAATACCTTAAATGAAATAAATTTTAGCACCACAGAAAAAGCTGATTTAGATTTTTTTAAAAAAATAAAAATAAATAGTGAATTCAATTATGCATATATTTATGAAACAAATCAATTAAAATATATGACTGGTAAAAAAATGCAGAAAAAAAGAAATTTTGTAAATTTTTTTATTAAAAATTATGAAAACTTTGTAAAAGTTGAAAAATATAATCCAAATGATAAAAAAGAAATTATAGAATTTTGCAAAAAAAATTCAATTGATAAAGAAAATAATGAAATAAGATTTGAAGAAATTGAAGCAATAGAATCAATTCTAACAATAAATTCAGATAAAGCTTTTGGAGCAACAGTTTTTTACAAGGATAAAATTATAGGATTTACATATGGCTTTATTTCAAACAACAAGTATGAAATTTTTATAGAAAAAGCTGATAAAGAATTTAAAGGAAGTTATCAGTATTTAATTTTAAAAAATTTGCAAATAAATGAAATTAAAACTGAATTTGTAGATAGACAAGATGATTTATTTAATGAAAATCTTAAAAAATCAAAAATGAGTTATAAACCAATTGATGTACCAAAAATGTATTATTTTAGCATTGTTAAATAGTACATTTTCAAAAAACAATATTTATTTGATGACTAATAAAATTTTATATTTGTAATATCCAATTAATACTATTTAAATTTAATTAGATAACAAATTAAAAAATCTAATTAATTAGATCAAAAATATCTTTATCAAAATTCTTTATAAAATTAAACTTTAAAAAATAAAAACAACACCTTTGATAAGATGTTGTTTTTATTTTTTAATTATAAATTAATTTTTTTTCGGAAGAATTTCAAATAAAGGTGTACCTTTTTCAACTTGTCCTGCTTTTTTAAGTATTTTAATTTCTCTACCTGCTAAAGTTTCATTTAATACAATGATAGGAGTTTTAGTTGATTTTGCAAATTCTAAATCTTCAAGATTAACTGTTGCCACTCATTCGCCTGCATTGACTGGATCACCAGTTTTAACTCTAGATTCAAAAACATGTAATGGTTTTCCTTTTTTATCTTTTAAATTAATTGAATCAATTCCCACGTGAATCAAGATTTGTGTTCCTTTTTCTGATTCAAAAGTATAAGCATGTTTAGTATCAAATACAAGTGATACTTTTCCTGATATAGGAGAGTACATTCTTCCAGTTGAAGGAATAATAGCAATACCTACTCCCATCATGTTTTTACTAAATGTTTCATCTGGAACTCTAGATAAACTTACAACTTGACCAGTAAATGGAGAATTAATAATTATTTTTTCTTCTGAAAGGTTAGTGTCGGGTTTGTTTTTTGATAAATTAGTTTTTGGTTTTTCAGGTTCTTTGCTTGGTAATTCAGAAACTGAAGGAGATGATTTTGGTTCAGAAATAAATTTATTAGTTGGTGAATCACCATCCATAATTTTATTGTAATCATCTTTTAAACTTGGATTGTTTTCAAGATTACCCATTAAAGTTTTAATATTACCTTTAATAATATCTGCTTCTGGTCCAAAAACTGCATACACAGATTGTGGAGAAGGTTTAATAGTACCTCTTGCTCCAAGATCCATTAGTTTTTTAGTATCAACAACTGATTGGTTGTTAACTTGAATTCTAAGTTTAGTAATACAAGCATCAACATTTTTAATGTTTTCAAATCCACCATATGCTTTAACAACTTTTAAAGCTAAAACCATATCACTATTTAAATTATTGTTTCCAGCTTGTTGAGCTCCTGCTTGTTTATTCTTGTAATCTTCTTTAGTGAATAATCTAACATTTTCACCACGGCCTGGAGTTTGAATGTTAAATCTCTTAATTAAGTAGTAGAACAAGAAGTAATAAATTGGTGCATAAGCTAAACCAAAGATGAATGATCATCAAGCATTTGAACCAAATTGAATTTGAATTGCACCATAAACAATTCAGTCAATTAATCCACCTGAGAATGACATACCAATGTGAGGTGCTAATCCTGGAGCACCAGCAGCCATTGTAATTAATCCTATTCAGTTCATTAATCCAAATGCTAGAGCACAGAAGAATGCATGAACTCCTCAGAATAATCAAGGAGCTAAGAATAAGAATGTATATTCAATTGGTTCAGTAATTCCAGTTAAGAATGAAGTGAAACCAGCTGACATACAAATAGACATTGCAAGTTTTCTGTTTTCTTTAGGAGCAGCCATAACCATAGCAAATGCAGCAAATGGAAGACCCATAATCATAAATACATATTTACCTTGTAAATATTGACCTACGTTTACTCCTTGGAAACCACTTGCTCCATTAGCACCTTCAATAGCAGCTTGACCTGAAGTTAAATCAGTTCAAGTTAATTGATGAGCCATTTTTTCAGAGTTAGCAACTAATACTGGATTAGAATAACTACCAGCTACAGCATCATAACTTCCAAAAGTAATATCTTGCAATAATACACTTCTACCTAGTAAGTTTCTGTTAATGAAAGCTCACATTGTTTGGTCTCCAGCAACTGTTCCTGGATTATCTGCAGTTCCAGTTACTGATCCTGTAATTGATTGAACTACTTGATTTCAGTTTTGTATACCTGTTGCATTTTCTGATGTTAAAACAGCATATGCTTTACCATCAAATCAAATAATTGCTTCTTTTGTTAAATCAATTGACCCACCAGCTGATGTATATCATAATGGTGAATAAAAAGCATGGTGTAATCCAAATGGAACTAAAGCTCTTTCAATGTATCCAAATATGAAAGAGTTAATTCCTACTGCACTTCCTAGACCTTGTCCAATTAGTGCTAATAAAATACCAATTAATGGTCATAACATTAAGAATAGAATTGTAACAGGAAACATTGCAACAAAAGTTACAATTGGTACAAATCTAACACCATTAAAAAATCCTATAATCGGGTGTAATTTAATATTTTTATATCTGTTGTATAAAAATGCTACTAAGAACCCTACAAGAAATCCACCAAAAACTGATGATTGTAATTGGTTAATTCCTATTACTTGTCCAAATAATGAAGAAGGTAAGCCAGCTGCTACAGTTCCAGTAATATTATTGTATTCAGGAAGTTTTGTATCAGCATTAAAACCTGACATTTCATAATTATCAGCAGTTGGAGAAATACTTCCCATTGAACCAGGTCCATAGAATAATAAATTGTAACCCAAAGTTTGTGTTGTTCCATAGTGATCAGTATAAGTCACTGGAGTTGCTAAAGCAGCTTGCAGTGCACTAAATACTAAGAATCCTATGAAACAGGCTAATGCTGCGGGTCCTGCATCTCCTGTAAAAGCAATTGCTATAGCTATTGCAAAAAGTAATGGTAATGCACCAAATACTGCATTACCTGGTACAGATAAAAAGTTTCCAAAGATAATTAGTCCTTCATTACCATTTGCATTAGCAATGATAGCAGAACCAACACCTAAGAAAATTCCAGCAATTGGAAGCATAGCAATTGGCAACATTAAACCTTTTGAAAGTTTTGCAATAAATTCTTTTGTTTTTCCTTTTTGTTTTTCTTTTTTAACTTTATCTTTATGAAAAACTGTTTTAAAACGAGTTTTTTGTAACTCTTGTTTTACTTGAGAATCTAAAGCAAAATCTTGTTTAATATATGTGTTCATTTTATATTGCTTAGTTCTTTAAAAATTAAATTTGTGGTATATGACCACTTTTAATATATTAATATAAAAAACATTCATAAAAATAATTATTAGATTAGACAGCAATAAAATAGTGTGAAAAATAAAAAAATTAAATTTTTCAATTTAATTTTTTTATTAGTTTAAAGCATCTTCAACTGATAATTTTCCATCAATTCCTTTAATTGGAGAAATAGTAACCATCATATCTTTTTTGACTTCTTTAAGCCGTCTTATAATTTTTGGAACTTCAATATATAAACAAATAATTTCTATATTTTTCTTTTCTTGTAAACTGTATCCACCAGTTGTTGTGTTAATTGTTAAACTGTGGTTAAAATTTACAGAATACAAATAGTTTCTAATTGCCATCACATCTTCACAATAGATTTGAATTTTAACAACCTTGTCTTTAGGAAATAAAACATTTAAAACAGTGATTACAACAATTGTATATATAACTCCAGACATTAAGTTTTGAGAAACATAATTTTGAAAAGTTCAATTATTTTCATCTGCTATTCCACCTGAAACAAAAGATCCCAAAGTTACAGATAGTAAAACTGAAGAAACATTAAAAGTTAAAAGAATTGGTCCAATTGGTTTTTTCTTTTTATAAGCAAAAAAGAAACTTATAAAATCTAACCCACCTGTACTACCACCAACAGCTGTTGCCATTGAATAAGCTAATCCATTTATTAACCCAGCAAATAATGCATACAAAAACATTGAAATTGCAAGTTCTCTTTCTAAACCTTCAAAATTTAAAAGGTATAAATCATCTCTATATGCAGCATTAGGTGTACCATTAGGAATTCTTGTATCTCCAAAAATAAAAAAGTTATTTATACCAGGAATTTGGTTTATTGCTAACGGAACAACATTGGATAAAACAACAACTATAGTTGATAGAATTGTAAATTTTTTCCCCATTTTAAAAAAAGAAAAAATTATTAAAGGAATATTAGTTGTTAAATAAATTACATAAAACATTATTTGATAAATTAAATTTATTGTGTCATCAGGAAGATTTCCTTCTTTTTTTAATGACATTTTAACAACTCTAGCTATCCCTTGAAAAATACCTGAGGTTCCTGAAATATAAACTCCAGTATTTTGAATAAATAGCAAGGAAGTAAATGACATCAGTAATCCAACTATAATAATAATTCCAACTCTTCATTTAAAATCATTTCTTCCATATATTTTTGAAAATAAACCAATTGTAGATTTATAGTGATTCATTACAAAGGTTGGTGGTGGTAAAGGTTTTTCTTTAGTCTTTCAATTTTTAAATTTAAATTGTTTTTCAATTGAAATGCTTTTTTTGTTTTCTGATTTTACTTCTGGCTTCAAATCTTCTTTTTGATTAGGGGGTTTATTATCATTATCTTTACTTACTTTTTTAGTATCTACTACAGGTTTTTTATTTAAATTAGTAAGTGTGATAATTCTTTTATTTTTACTATTCATAAATTA
>JAIDMU010000031.1 GCA_029050415.1 Malacoplasma sp. | reverse complement strand
CTCTAGAACTACTGTTACAAATTTCACAGTATAAAGAATTAGAAGTTAAATTATTACAGTTCATACAAAATTTAATATTAGATTTTAAAGATACTAATCGATCTAAAAAAGTGCTGTAAAATTTTTCATCATTTTCTAAAAAAAAGTATGCAATTTTATTAGCACTTTTAGTTGAGATAGATGGTAAACTTTTTAAAGCTTCAACAAAATATTCAAATTCTTTTGGCTTCATATTTAAAATGGCATAGAACCTTTTGTAATTTTTTCTTTTTCTTCAGTTACAGCACTAATTGCTTCATTAAGTGCTTCAGCTATCATTTCTTCCAACATTGTTTTATCATCTGGATCAATCAATTCTTTGTTAATATCCATTTTAATAATTTCTAAATTACCTTTAATTTGAATGGTAATTGATTTTTGATAAACAAATTCAAATTCTTCAGCTTCAAATTCTTTAATTTTTTTTTCTAATTTATTTTGCATTGCTTTTGCTTGTTGCAACATTTTTTGCATATTCATAATTTACTCCTATTCTTCATCATCAATAATTAAATCTTGTAATAATGACTCTGCTAATTCTTTAGCAGATGGTTTAGCTTTAATTTTATTTTTTAAAAATTCTGTATCAATATCTTTAACTTTTGTATTATTTAATTTTTCTTCTCTAATTTTATTACCAATTTCAATTGCTTGCTGTTTTGTAACTGCAATTACATAATAAATTTTATTTAATTGCTTTTTAATATACTCTAAAAATTCAACTGATTGATTAACAGTATTAATGTTTTCAATTGCTATTTCATCTTCTGAAAGAAAAACTATTCCATTTTCAGAAGTTATTAAAACCTTATCCATATCTCTAATTAAAAAATCAAATTTATTAATTGGGGTTGATGATTTAATTTTTTGAAAAAAATCTGTAACATTTGTTTTAAATTTATCATTTGTATTAACTGCTATTTTTAAAAAGATGTCTGCAATTTCTTCTTTAGACAAAACTTGAAATTCATCTGTACTAATATTTTGGTTTATTTCACTTACTTGATTTGAAACTTCTTCTACTTTTTCAATTTCTTTTTCTATTTTAATATCTTGATTATCTTTTTCTTGAACCTTTTTTTCTTCTGTAAATTCTTTTCCATTAGTTAAAGATTCAACTGATTCTTCAGCAATTTCTTCAATATCATTAAAAGAAAATAGATTAAAAGTATCAACTTCTTTTTTTGTATTTTTTTGTTTTTTACTTTTTTTATTTTCAATTGGTTTTTTTTTCTTTTTCTGTTACTTTCAAATCAATTACATCTGTAT
>JAIDMU010000030.1 GCA_029050415.1 Malacoplasma sp. | reverse complement strand
AAATACTAAAACAAAAAACATTTTATATACTTAAAAACATATATATAATCCAATATATAAATTCTACTTTTATTTATTTTTAACTACAACACTAAAAAAATAAAATAATTTATTTTTTTTGAGCATTATCAACAGAGCCTATGTAAGAAAATTGATAATATACACTATTTTGATAATTTTTTGTACTTAAATTGTAAATATCAAAAGGAAAGTAAGAAACAAATTCTACCGATAAAAATCTCATATTAAATTCAACATTAACACCATAATCTTTTTGATAAATTTTTAGTGGAGCATTGAAATTAAGAGTTGGAATGACATAATTATCTATTTTTAAATTAGAATTGTTAAAAATTTTATTAAATTGCTTAGAATCAAATTTATAAACTTTGCTTATTAAATTTTCTTTTAATTCATCAGAAATAACTGGTTTAATTCCTAACATTGATTTACCACCCATTCCATCTTTTCAAGAATATAAAGAACCAGCAGCAACAAAATCACTATAAATATTTTTATAATTTTTACTATCAGTTGGTGAATAAGTTGAAACTAATTGATTTATATCAATATTTTTAAAAGTATTTTCAATTGTTAAATCAGTTATATATAAACTTGGATTATAAGTTGATGTAGTAGCAATTGTTTCATAATTAAGTGATTTAGAAATAAATAAATTTGAAAAATCATAATCACGTAAAACAATATTTTGAATTAAAGAATATCAAAAATCATAAAAATAAAAATCAACATTAATGTCTGTACTTAAAGTTCACTCAGATCCAAAAGGCAATTTAATATTAGCTAAAGAAATTGAATTATTCTTATAAGAATAATTACTAGTTATTGAGTTAGTAAAACTTGGATCATCTATTTTTAAATTTGTATTATATGCAAATTGGTATCCTAATTTATATTCATCTAAAATTTTTACAGGTTTTAATCAAAAACTAGAATTTTGTGCAGAATATGTAAAAGTAATAGCATTTGATTTATAATATTTTTCACCAGGATTTGCCCCTAATCAAAAATTAGTAGGAATTATTTGTAAAATAGCACTAATTATTCTTTCTTCAGCAAACTTACCAATAATAGGGATATTTCCAACAACTTTTTTTAAATCTGTTCCTGTGAACATATTAATTAATGAAGAAATTGAATCAACACTTAATAAATTTTTAAAAGCTGCTATTATTGGACTTGCATCAACTTTTTTATTTATTGACATTTTTATTTGATAATTAAAAGAAATTGTCTGTTTAGATTTATCAATTTTTGGTAAATCTAAAAATCCTGTAAAAAAAGTAACATTTTTATAAGCGTTTGGTGAGTAAAAATTTTTATAATTTTCATTTCTTTCAAATAAATCTTTTAAAAAGTTATATAAAGCATCTACAAAAGAAATTACATTTTCTGTTGTAAATTTTTCATTACTTGAAGTAATTAAATTTAAAATATTACCAATTTGACTATTTGTACCAGCAATTAATGAAGCTAATGAAGTATAAAATTCAGTTTTTTCATCACCACTTAAGATGTCAAAAAACTTGTTGTATTGATTAGTTTCTGTATTTTTTGAAAAAACTAATTTTATTATATTTAAAATTGCTTGAGTAGAATCATTTTCTGAAGATGTCGTTTCAGTAACGCTAGAACTAGTATTTTCTGATGAACTAGTAGTTGTTGTGCTAGAATCAGTATCTTTTTTTGACTGAGCTTCAAAATCATTTTCTATGATTTTTAAAACAAGATCAATATTATCATAAATAATATCAATTAATTTTTTTGGTGTTTTACCATCAACACCAATTACATCATCATAAATTAAATTTTTTATATCATCACTAATACCAAAAGATTTTAAACCACTTTCTAAATTTTTAAAATCATTGCTATTAGAAACTAAATTAGGTTTAAATAAATTTAAATATGTTTCAGCAACCACAGATACTGGACCAAAAACTGAATTTAAATACTCTACAATTGATTCTTTGTACTCTTGAATAATATCTATAAAAGGCTTACTTTCATTACCTGGTTCAAAAGCAGCTATAATCAAAGGACTTAAAATTTCTGGAATTACTTTTGCAGAAACCATAATCTTTGCAACATATGGAATTGAATTTAAAATTAAGTCTTTAACTGTTGGATTAGTTTTTAAAATACCTAAAATCCCAAGTCCATTTTCAACATATTCCATATAAACTTGAAAATCTTCTTTAAATTTTTCACTAATATCATCACTTAAACTTTGTTGAGAGATGTTTAAAATCTCAGGTTGATATTTTTTATAAATATCTAAATAGTTTTGTTTTGATGTTAAACCTTTAATTTTATATGGAAAAGCAAACGAAAAAGAACTAGCAGTAGGTGAAAATTCAGAAATAAATGATTGATTATCAAACACTAAAGTTGATTTATTAACTTTTCATCCAATAAAAAACTCATCAACTGATGTATTGACAGATGATTCAAAAATTTGATCAACAACAGAGATTTCTAAAGAATATTTTTTATTATTTTCTAAACTAAAAACATTATCAAAAACTTTTAACTCACTATTTTGAATACCCAATATGTCTATTTTCAAGTCAAAAGAAATTTTTGATTTTCCTAAAATAACATTTAAATCATTTGTATCTTTTATTTCAAAATTTTTAATTTCCACATTTTCAATTGTGAAAGATTTTGCATTTTGTCTTCATAATAAATAAGCAAAATAGAAAACATCATTTTTTACTTCATTCTGTTTTCCTTCATATTTTGTAAGGTCATTATTTATTCCAAATTCATTATAATTTTGTAACAAGTTATAATTATTTGCTGAAAAATAAGAAAAATCTGTAGGTGCATTATCATTTAAATTATTTAAAGATGTTGGAACAGTTCCAGTTAATAAATTAGAAAAACTAGGATATTCTGAATCATATGAACTAGAAGCACTTTGCAAACTATTGTATTCAGAACACGAAACAGCAGTCATTGCTAAACTTAAAGAAAAAATTCCTAGAGATGAAAATTTAAGAAATTTTAGTTTTTTTCTCATACTGTCTCCTTCTATTTGTGAAATCCAAAAACTATAAAAATAATCTAAAGATTTAGTAATATAAAAAATACCACTAAATTATTAAAATTGCAACTTTATATATAGAAATCAGAATTTTTATTTTACACTTATCCTTAACTTTATTTTAAAACTTAAAAACATTAATTCAACTAAATTTATTTAATACTTTTAATTTTAAAAATTGAGTCCAAGCAAAACTCATTCAACTTAGAAGGAATTTCTTTTTCATTTTTTTTAGCTAATAAATAAATTAATAGTTTTTCAATATGAATTTTTATAGCTAATGATGTTCCTTTAATACCTTTTTTTGTTAAATTTAAAAAATCATTTCAAAATTCTGTTTTTTTTAAGCTTTCCAAATTATTTTCATTAATACCATTTTGTTTTTTGTATATTTCCCAATTTGGTCTGATAGTTAAAGTGATAATTTCATCATAAGTTTTAAATTGATCAAATCACACATATAAACAAACTGTATTATTAGCATCATAACTTTGCAAATAACAATTATTAAAATTTTCAAAAAAATTTTTCTCCTGATAAAAAACAGCAGAAATTTTTTTAACTTTTAAATATTTTTCTAAACTATTTTTGTAATTGTTTAAAGGACTTAAAAAATTAACTTTTTCTGATGTCACTAAATCACAATCTTTTGAAATTTGAATCTGAGTTAATTTATTATTGCTAGCAAAATTAAAAATTCAGTTTCATAAATTTTTTAAAATATCTTTTAAAATTTTGTTTTTCTTATTATCAAAATCTAATCTATCACTTTCTTTAAAGTTTACTTCAAAATGATAAACAAGAGATTCTTTTAATATTCTGCTATTCACTAAATCTCTATCAATAAAACTATATTTAAAAAAGAAAGCTAAATTATTTTCAGGTTCATAATAATAACAAATATAACGAATTAAATTGTCATAAGAGTTAATTATTTCATAGATTGAATAATCTGTAGTTGAATCAAAATCAATTGATCTAATTAAACCACAATCTGAATTAATTTTAGTTTTTACTTCAGATGATAAAGGCAAATCAATACTAATTAATTGATAGTTGTTAATTTCAAATCATTTAAAAATAGTTTTTTTAAGTTCTAAATCATAGTCAACAGTTTGTTTAAAACTTAAACTAGGAATATAAACTTTAGGTTTAAGATTCATAATTACTTAGCTTCTCTCATGTGTGGGAATAACAAAACATCTCTAATAGTTGTTTTATTTGTAAACAACATAACAAGTCTGTCAATCCCTAATCCTAGTCCTCCTGTTGGGGGAAGACCATATTCTAATGATTCAATAAAATCAATATCCATTTCTACAGCTTCATCATTTCCTAGTGATTTTTCTTTTACTTGTGATTCAAATCTTTCAAACTGATCAATTGGATCATTTAATTCTGAAAAAGCATTAACATATTCTTTTGTGTTAATAAATAATTCAAAACGCTTAGTAAATCCTGGATTTTTATAATCTTTTTTTGAAAGTGGTGAAACATCAATTGGATGACCATATACAAAAGTTGGTTGAATGCATTTAGATTCACAAAATTCTTCAAAAAATAAATTAATTATATGACCTATTGAAGATTGGTGTTTTTCAAATTCAATATGATGTTTTTTAGCAAGATCTTGAGCTTCTTTATTGGTTTTCACTTTCCAAAAATCAACTCCCGTTTCTTGTTTAATAAAATCAACTATATGAATTTTTTTAAATTTTTGCATTATTTTAATTTCATGGTCACCAATTTTAATAACAGGTTTTTTTAAAGTTTTTGCAACACATTTAAATAAATTTTCAGTTAAATTCATCATGTATTCCATATTTTCATATGCTGCATAAACTTCCATACTAGTAAATTCTGGATTATGTGTTGAGTCCATTCCTTCATTTCTAAAAATTCTTCCTATTTCATAAACTTTATCAAAACCACCAACTATTAATTTTTTTAAAGGTAATTCTGTAGCAATTCTTAAATAAAAATTCCTTTCTAAAGTGTTATGAAAAGTTACAAAAGGTCTAGCATTAGCACCACCTAAAATTGGATGTAAAACAGGTGTTTCAACTTCTAAATAGCCTTGTGAATCCATAAAATTACGAATGATTTTAATGATTCTTATTCTGTCAATAAAAGTTTGCATTGAATCTTTATTAACAATTAAATCAACATAACGATGTCTTGCTCTTAATTCTTCATCTTCTAAACCATGTCATTTTTCTGGAAGTGGTTTTAATGCTTTTGAAATTATTTTTATTTTTTTTACATCTAAAGTTAGTTGTCCTTTTTTTGTTCTAAAAGGAGTTCCATAAATTTCTACAATATCACCTATATCTAGTGTTTTGTTAAAATATTCAAGCATAGATTTACTAACTTTATTTTTATTGACATAAAACTGTGTATCACCATAAAAGTCTCTAATTACTCCAAAAGTTTGTCTTAATGCAATAACTCTTCCAGCTAAACGAATATTTTTTTTATGATTATGAGTTTTTAATTTTTTAAAAGTTTTATTGAACTCACCAATATTCATTGTTCTTTGTACTTTTTCAACTTGGTAAGGGTCTTGATTATTTTTTTGTAAATTTTTTAGTTTTTCTCTTCTGATTAATTCTTGATCATTAAACTTTCTTTCCATTTTTAAAAACTCCTTTATTTATAAGCAATATTATTATTTTAATAAACCAAAATTACTTATGTTTAAAAATATTATTTTTTACTATTTAATAGTCTTTTAAATAAAAACAAATCTTGTCTATTAGTAATTTTAAAATTGAGTATATTACCATTTACTATTCCAATTTTTTTGTTTAAAATTAAAGCCAATTCACAAAAATCATTAGTAGTATTTAATATTTGTTTTATTTCATTTCTTTGAAAATATATTTCATTAAAGATTTTAAATTTAGCTGCTTGTGGTGTTTGTTCTAAAAATATTTTTTTTCTATCTAAAATATTTTTTATTTCTTTCTCTGATTCTACTCATGCAATTGTGTCAGAAGAAAATATTCCAGTACTAGTAACTTCACATTCATTTTTTAAAAGTTTAGAAATATTATTTTTTATAATTTTTGTTGAAACAAAAGGTCTTGCAGCATCATGAGTTAAAACCAAATCATCTGGTTTTATTTCTAAATTATTTACTAAAAAATTTAAACCGTTTACTAGTGATTCATGCCTAGAATTACCACCAACTACTATTTTTACTTTATTTTCAAAATGGAATTTACTAATAAATTTTTCAATATCACTTTTAAAATTTTGATTAATAACTAAAACTATTGTATTAATTTCTTTAACTTTAAAAAAAGTTATTAATGAATAAAAAAAGATAGGTATTTTGTTTATAACAATAAATTGTTTTGGCAAATTACATTGCAATCTTGTACCATAACCGCTTGCTAATAAAATAGCAAAAATTCTTTGTTTTCTGTTGTTCATAAGTTATTAAATTTCTTTAACTGCAATACCAGCTGCTTTTGTAACATCATAACCAGGAAAGTTATATCTTAAAGTTATTCCCCGATTCTCTACATCAATAAAATAGGGATTAGTTTTTAATAAATCAACTCCACCATAAGCATAATCAATTCCATTTCTTGTTGTAAATTCATATGCACCCCAATAAATTCCAACAACATAAAATTTATTATCTTTTTCAGAAACTAACATGCTACCTGATGAACCACCACCTAAACTTCCTCCACCTATGATAAGTTGATTTGCTACATTTCTATATCATAGAAATAAATTATCTTTTGACTCTTGTTTTACATAACTCAATGAAGAAACAGAAGGCATTGGACCTTTTGGATTGTCAAAATTAGCATATTTACTAATTTGACTTTCATAATTTAAACTAATAAAGTTATTGTCTGAATTCAATTTTATGTCATTTAGGCCAAGTCAAGCAACATTTAAATTTGGTTTCCAAGTTTCATAATTTTCTGGAAACCCTGCTAAATAAAAAGTACTATTATAATCAATTATTGGACTTTTACTAAAAGTCGTTGGATTGCTATCATATGTTTCTAAAAATTGTTTCACTGTTGTACCATTTTGGTTTATCTTATCTAAAACAGAACTAAAATCTACTTTGATAATTGCAAAATCAATAGCTGGATTTTCAATTATTTTTTTACTATAAGGATTAATATATTCATTTTTTTCATCAACAGTATTTTTTAATAAATCTTTTCCTGTAGCAGTATAAACTATTTCAGGATGCTGAGCTTTATCTCCCAAAGATAAAGCAATATAAGTATCTTTGTAATCTTTAGTATCTTTGTTATCATTAGGTGAAGGATATTCATATAAATAATTAATTTCACCATTAGGTTTTTTTATTAAGCTTGAGATTTGATTATCTGTAACAAAATTAAAATCTAAATTTACAAATTCATAATTTTCTAATTTTTTTAAACTACCCCAATCACTTTCTTGATATCTTTCAGTAGTACTATTCAATTTATTTAAATTAGCAATAACATGAATATTTGTTGCTAAATAGTATGTAAAAGGACTTGAATCATCTTTTGCATAAATCCAAGCTGTTCCAAATTCATATTTATCCGATTCACCCTCAGTTTCTGGATTAATTCTTATTCTTAAAGAAAGTGCTCTTTGTGAAATTCATTTTAATCCATCAGAAGGAGAATCAGTAATATAACTTCCTAAAGTGTTGTATTTTTCTCAAATATTTATACCATTTATTACTGTAGAAGAAGCTGAACAACTTGACAAGGTAAAAGGTATAACAGCAAAAAATAGACACAAAAGTGATTTTCTTATCTTTTTTATTCTCATTTGTTAATCAATCTATTCTTATAGATTATATAATCAATATTTATAAACAAAGACTTAAATTAACTATGAAATTGAAAATAGAAGTGTTTAAAAATAAAAACAATTATTTAAATATGAGCGATTACTTTATAAATAATCAAACTTTGCTTATTGAATCAAATGATCAATGAGAAAAATTTTTTAGTCAAAATAC